>NZ_CP053538.1:2047500-2320000 GCF_013137895.1 Hymenobacter taeanensis | reverse complement strand
AGTCAAGGGCAGGTTGGTTACGCGTTACGCACCCGTGCGCCACTAGTGGTATTGCTACCACCCGTTCGACTTGCATGTATTAGGCCTGCCGCTAGCGTTCATCCTGAGCCAGGATCAAACTCTCCATTGTATAAATTACTTAGCACCTGCCGAAGCAGGGCCGATGTCGAGTGCCATCTCCGACTCGTTGTTTGACGAGCTGTATGTGTATTCGTTTCTTCTCTACGCTTATGAGTCCTTATTATTGACCCCGTGTTTCCACTGAGTCAACACCCATATTGTCTTTCCAATCATTCAAAGAACGTCTGCTCCTTCCTATTGAAGAAGCGTCGTGACTACCCTATTAGTAGTCGGGGTAAGCTACACTGCCAGCGCTTCCAGGCGAAGCGGGTGGCAAAGGTACTCACTCTATTTTGTTTGGCCAAATGCTGAAGTGAAAAAAACTTTCTCACTTTTCGGTTGACTCAGGCGCTTCCAGTTGAAGCGGGCTGCAAAGATACGCTGCTCTTTTCCTCTTTTCCAACTCCGAAAGCAAAAAAATCTTTTCACTTTCTTCGTTTCCCGCGTCCTGAGCCCCTTTTGGGTCGTAAGCGGGGTGCAAAGGTAACAGGAGTTTCTGAACTAGCAAGCAAGCGAAGAAAAACTTTTTTCAACTCGACTGCCGGGGCGCTTCCAGCTGAAGCGGGCTGCAAAGGTAAGCCGAGTCTCTCCGCTTTTCCTAGCGCTTACCGCAACTTTCTTTTCGCCCTGTCCGTAGCCCGCCTCCGTCCGATTTGGGTGGGCAAAAGTCCGGATTCTGTTTCGCTTTTGCAAGCCTAGCGGAGAAACTTTCAGGAGCTTTGTTGAAAGGCCCCTCCCCGGGCTATTCCCGTTGGCTGGGGCAGAACGACTTACCTCTGTCGGTTAGTTCACATTGGAGTGAAAAAAATCAGCTAATCGATCTGTCTGCTTATAGAAAGGAGGTACAAATCCCTCTCCTTCCCTATTTGATATCGTCTTTTTGGAACCACTCATCCAGCTTTGCGGGGTATGGGCGGCTCCTCTTGGCTTCGTATTGTTGGATCTGTTGACCTAGGGCAGCGAGAAAAGGTAGGCCTACAGACTCGTATTCGTAGTTGCCATCATTGATAACCCCGTCTTTGTTGACATATAACACGGCACTTAAGAGAAATTCCGTGCGCTGGGTTGAGTCGGCGAAATAGGCCACATCGGCTAAGTAGCCGTGCGACATCCCTACTACATTATATATATGTAGCCCTGGTTGCGCTATAGCTTTCGGGCTGCGCCCATAGTAGAGATACTTCTTGTAGGCATCAAAATAGCGGGAGGGCTGGTATAAGCTGTAGCCTGAACCATGCGGAGTCTGGTGTAGATAGTAGCGCAGGAAGGCATAATCAGTAGGCGTAAGCTGAAAACGCTCGTTCGCGGGGGTAGCCTCCGGGAATAGTATAGCGCGAAGTATGTTCGTTATATCCTGAAGAGGCAAATAATTAGCGGTGGTGAAATCATACGGCTGCTGAATGATGCGGCCACCGGCTTGGTAGGCTCTGCCTTTCGTGACGCGACCAAGAGGGGCGGGTAGAGGTTGCCGATTAACTGCCGCTGGCTGCTGGTATATCACCTGGTTGGTTTGGGCGTCGCGGAAGCTGATGGGGTTGGTGTAGCGATTAGCGGCGGTGTCGCAGGGAGCAAAGCGCCGAACGATGCGGGCATTGGGGTACCCCAGTTGCTGAAGCCGCTGATTAAGCGGGCCCTGGCCTAGAAACTCGTAGAGCCGATTATATGCTTGGTTGTCGCTGACCAGCAGCATCCGCTTGATGTAGTTGCCAATGGTGTTCACCCTATCAGAGTCTGCAGATACTATATAAGGAGCAGGCGTTTGACAGCTATGCGCGGCGCCGGTAGCCATGGGAGTCCGACGAGTGAGGCCTTCTACGTGGAGCTGGTTTAGCTTTTCGAGTGATAAAGCAACGGTAGGGAGCTTGACCAGACTCGCGGGGTTGAAGTATTGTCGGGCATCGAGCCGAAAATCGTGCTGAACAAAGTGAGGTGCATTCTGCGCGTCACGATTGATTTGCGTATAGATGATTTGGAGTTCGTATTCGGCGGCGCGCTCCACTACGGGTAGTAGCCGCGAATCGGCCCGGAGCAAACTATCCAAGAGGCTACTATTGACAAAGCGAGTTAGCCCCACAGGCAGTGGGCTTGGAGAGCTGGTTGGCGGCTTACTACTTACTAGTAGGCACGAGAGGAAAGTGAAAAGCCGAAGCGGGTAGACCATGACAGACTGAGGTTACTCTACCTTATATATAGGGGCATGAAAGCCATACCTGGCTTGTACGTTTTCTCCCCCTCTCCTATTACTATAATGGACAATATAAAAATAGCCATGCGGAGTGGCATGGCTATTTATTGTAACTCACTTGATGCTTTCTTATTCAGCTAACAGCTTGGTACGCCGGGCCAGCAACAGGTTGGAATCGGTTTGGCGCCAGTTGTAGCCGGTGCCAAAGGGAAGTGGCCTAGGTGGGTTAGCAGAATCGGTGTAAGCGGCCGTGAGGGCTGGCTGGTACTGCTTGGCGAACAAATTTATCGGCCGCTTATAGGTTCCGTAGTACGTGAACTGCCAGTTGGATGCCGGGAAATACTTCATGGCAATACCGGAATCATCTTGCAGTATGAAGTTGCTGCGGTCGAGAACCAGGTTCCGGACTTTGCTGAAGTAGCTCTTGTGCATGAGGTAGGTGGCCGACTTCACGTAGGTAGTCAGCGGGCCCAGCGTGCGTACGTACTTCAATACGGCTTCCTTCGTGACGCCTAGCTTCCAGTCGCTGAGGTCGGCGGAGAAATACACGACGGACTTTTCCTGGCCATCTTTTGCTTTTAGGGTTACCTCGACTCCGGGCACTTCTTTCAAGCCGGGCTTGCGGATTGTGGCGGTATCAGCCTCCAAGGCTTGGCCCTCGGCATTTAGCTGGATGTAGCGCACGGCAGTTACCTGATGATCGGTGCGGGCGGCGAATAGCATCAGGAGCGGGAGCACGCCATCAATGGTGACTTCCTTCGCGGGCTTCACTCCCATCTGCTGCTTCCGCTTGGCAATCCAGGTGCTGTCCGTCTTTTTCCCGTTTAGGTCGACGGCCATGTCGTTGGTGCGGAAGAAGCTGAAGTTGAGCACCGACCACAGCGAGGCCTTAAGTGCCGGGAACAGCTTGGGGTTCTGCAGCGTGGTTTGCGGCGGCAGCGCACCTACTGGCTCTAGGCCAATCAGAATATACCGGCTGCTGCCGGGAAACATAGTGGTGACGTTGAGAAAGTCGGGTCCGCTGAACGGGTAAAACACCGTGGGGCTAGCAGCACGCACGGAATCCAGCTCTTTTGCAGCCCACCGCTCAATTTTGACGGTGCGGGTTGAGTCGTACTTATTCCAGCTTTTATTGGCGTCGGCGGAAAATGCCTGCCAGGCGGGTTGAGCTGTGAGGAGTTGTAACTCGCTGCTGGCGCTGACAGGCATGCCGGCGAGGTAAGCGGCTATATCCTGCTCGGGCGTGGCTTTTGGAGCCGCTGGCGTAGCAGGCGGAGTTGGTGCCGAAGTAGTATCAGCGACGACTGGCCTACGGTTGGCCTGTTCGACCTGGGTTGTTTTCTTCTGATCAGAGCAAGCCGACAAAGCGGCCAGGAAAACCGGCAAAAGCAGCCGGACGGCGGGAAAACGCATGGGATTGAAAGGAAGGTGCGGAAGGCGAAAGTAAACAAACCGTCGTAGCTCCGCCATACAGAGCACCCGTTACAGCTTCACGCCGCAACGCCAGCAGTTTTCTTTTTCAGGCTTATGGTTAGGCTTGACACACATGGCCGATAACCTGCTTGTAGACCAGAGGAGTAGCAGACGAAATACGAGTGCTACGATAGGCCAGTAGCTGTTAGGAAGGAATGCAGAAGTAAGCTCACGTACGGCCTAAGCCTGCGAACCGATGCGAGGCCCACTGGCCTAGGAAATAAGTCAGCAGGCCCGCCCCAAGGGTAAGCAGGCCATAGCAGGTTTCCAAGGGTTTGTCGTGGGCCAGAAACCAGAGCGTCCAGCCGTTGAGGCCCAGGAAGAGCAAGGGCGTTATGGGGTAACCCCAAGTGCGGTAGGGCCGGGGTAAATCGGGGCGGCGCACACGGAGCACGAATAGGCCCAGTACGGTAAGAAACGTGAACAAACTCAGGATGAATCCAGCGTATACCAGCACCGCCTCAAATGTGGCTGATACAATGAATAGCAGCGTGAGAGCCAGCTGAAACAGCATAGCGCGTACGGGGATGCCCTGGCGGCTTACCTTAGCCAGGGGCCGCAGGGGAGCTAAATCTTCGCCCATCACCTGCACAATGCGGGGGCCGGCGAAAATCATGGAGCTAATGGTAGATACCAGCAGTACGGCAATAACGGCGCCCATCAAGCGGCCCACTCCTACCCCAAACAAGTTGGTAGCCGCCACGAAGCCTACTTCTACCTGCCCCGTTAGCGTAGGAATGGGCGTGGAATACAGGAATACGAAGTTGAGGCCGACGTACAGGCAAAGCACAATGGCGGTACCAATCAGCAGAATTCGGGGCAGGTTGCGCTGGGGGTTCTGCACTTCTCCGGTGAGGTACACCGCCGCGTTCCAGCCCGAGTAAGCGTAGGACACATAAATCAGCGAAACGGCAAAGGCGGGGCTAAGCAGCTGGTGCCAGTCGGAGGAGGTGTGCGGCAGGAAGGCCAACGGCTGCGGCGTGGCTACCACTAGCCCCGCCCCGATGAAGGCTATCAGCACCAACACCTTCACGGAGGTAATGACTACTTGCAAACGGCTGCCGGCCCGGCGGCTGAGCGCGTGTACCAGCGTCAGGGCTAAGACAACTCCGATGGACAGGGCCATGGGCGATACACTAGGCCACACGCTTTGCGTATACCTACCCAGCGCCATGGCCGCTAGTGCGGTAGGAGCCGCAAACCCCACGGTAGCCGACACCCAACCCGACAGAAAGCCCAAAACCGGGTGATAGATCTGAGACAGGTAATGATACTCGCCGCCTGAGCGAGGCATGGCAGCGGCCAGCTCGCCGTAGCAAAGGGCCCCGCAGAGGGCAATAACGCCGCCAATCACCCACAACATCAGAAGGGCAAAGCCACTCTGAATGCCCAATACCTGAAACCCCAGACTGGTGAATACCCCCGTTCCTACCATACTGGCCACCACAATAGCAATACCCGTGAGGACACTGATTTTGTAGGATGTGTCAGGAGCTTCTGATGGCATGCAGGTCTATTTTGGCCTAAATATGAAGAAAAACACCCGTCATCATGAGCCAAGCGGCATATTCTGGCATGTGAGAGCGGTACTGCTAGGCCATTTTATAATGACCTATGCTGCTCTTACGTAACCAACTCCTGCCTTGAGCTTCAGGATGACGGGTGTTTTTGTGGTGCTTACGCACTAGGCCACTTTGGGCCGCTTATAGAGAGGGACAGTGCTGCATGGCTCGCCGTACATAACGCTAGCTGTTACTGGCAGGAGCTTCTGCATGATAGCTACGTAGGCGTAGGTGGGAACCGGAATAGAGCCGCAGCCTTTCACCACCACTTTTGCGTCGCGATATTCCTCGGCGTCAATTTTGGCAATGGCTTCGTGGAACAGCTCCTGCTCCAGCGCCTCCAAGTTACCGAACACGTAGCGGTGGGCGTGGCCCTGCAGTTTAGTGGCTAGCAGCATGTAAGCCCACGTGGGTACAATGGCATCGGCCGAGCAGATGATGGCTACGTTCTTGCCGTCGTACTGGGTCCAGTCGTGGGTTTTGATGAACTCGCGGAAGTCCTTTTCGCGCAGAATCAGGCCGTGGAACAGGTTGTCTTTGATGTCGTACACCACCCGCTCACCGGGGTGCAACAGCTCCTCTAGGTTGAGCGAGGTAAGAGCGCTTTGCGCTACGCGGTTGATGATTTCTTCCATGATGCAATACCGGCTGATAGCAGGCAATTTTGGGCGATGTTATAGAAAGCGAGGCCAGTTGCGCGAAGGCACCTAGTTAATAGGCTTACTTGGCTTTAGGCGTCGTGGTGTATACTTCTTTGAGGTAGAAGGGCTCGTAGTAGGCCACATCCCGGAACCCCTGCCGCTGGTAGGCCTCTACGCCAAGGGCTCCGACCGCCACCGCGGAAGGCACCACCTCAGCTAAAAAGCCAGCTTGCGCAGTAGTTGGGAGAAGTGTCTGAAACTTTGCCGCTCCACTACCAAAGAACAACAACCGATGGTGGGCCATTTGTTCGGCTAGGGTATCCGCATCTAGCAGAAGCGGCGTGGGTGCCAGCACTTCTTCGCCGGTGTGCGTGTACACAGCACCGTATACTTCCATCCGGCGCGCATCCAGCATAGGGCAATACAGGAACTGCTCGGGCCAGGCGGTGCCAGCTGCTACCTGATGCGCTAAGCTTTGCAGGGTGCTTACGGCAAGCAGCGGAATATCGAGGGCGTAGCACAAGCCTTTACCGGCGGCGGCCCCAATGCGTAGGCCAGTATAGGAGCCCGGTCCATCTGACAAGGCAACTGCCGCCAGATCTTGAAGTGTATGCCCACTGTTCTCAAGTAACTGGCTTATCAGCACACTCAGGTGAGAAGAGTGCGACTTCTCCAAGCGCAGCTCCGACTGGCCTACAAGGCTACCATCGGCCACCCGGTGCAGGGCTACTGAACAAACGGGAGAGGAAGTTTCGAGGGAAAGCAGCAACGTAGACATAGAGCAAAGGTACTCCACGTGAAGGATTGCTTAATAAATTTCCTCTGGGGTAGCCGGATGCTTACTGATCTTGATTAGCTGTAAGCAAATAGACTTTACTGGATGGCTTTTTAAATCTGTAGACACTTCATGGTATTTACCATTCCGATAAACTTCAAGAGTCCAGTATGAACCATCTGTATGTGAAGGTGCCGGATAAACCGGCTTCATATCCCAAAATCCAACAGTGTCAAGTAACTGAATCACTGTGGGAGTTTTATTTGTAGGCAGCCTCTCAACATGTTGTTGGAATACAAAAGGTGGGATTTTGCCTCCTGGCTTACCACTCACCCAGAAAGTAAAATCCTTATTTAAGGATTGAATGTCTGTCTTATATGTAGCAAACCACTCCTGCCAAACTTCTCGCTTGATATTGCCTGAATCTGAGAAAGCTATTGTTGGCCTATTCTCTAGACGAATAATAGCTAGGCCATGAAAAGAGCGCCACCAGATGAAGCTCAAGGCAATCCGAGTTGTGTCTTCAATCTTACTGTAATCTTCTTCAAAATTTCTTCGCAGGAATACTTGGCGCTTCTGACAGTTAGTCAATTTATTATTGAAACGAACTGTATCGATATCAAAACTGATGCTACATGAATCAATTGTTGCAGCAGAGCTATTTACCGGAGCCTTTACGGGATTCTGTTCGCATCCTATTGATACAAACAGGAGGGATATAAAGTATAGTCTAATGTGATTCATTGTAAAACAGAAAAGCAGCCCCAATATGAGGCTGCTTTTCTGTTTTACAATTCTGGATTCTTACTTCCCTCCTGCCGTGCTGCGCTTGGCTTCGGGGCGGGTTTTGGCTTCTGCAGTGCCGGGCTTCAGGAGAGCCGCGTAGCGCGACTGGTCATTGAGCACGTTCATGGCCATCAGGATGTTAGGGTCATCGTCGAAGGTGGCTTCTACGCTGCCTTTCTGGAAGTAGTAGCGCGACACAATTTCCTGCTCTAACAGCTCCTTGATTTCGGGCTTAAAGCGCGTCAGGTCATTACTCTTATTGGTGAATACCTTGCGGCGCATAGCTTCGAGTTCCGTCTTCACGTCCTCGTAGTGCTTTTCATCCTTCACCTTCTTGGTGAGGTCAGCCAAGGCTTTTTCCGCGTCGGTGCTGTAGTTGATATCCTTGTTCTTCAGGTAGTCAACAAACTTTTGGTAATCGGCGTCGGAGAGGGAGAACTGACGGGCTGGGGCAATAGTGGCGTGCTCAGACCGGAAACGAGTAGCGTAGTCGAAGAGGTAACTCTTTTGGAGCAGCACCCGCGTGATGTCAGCAATTTCGCGGTCCTGCACCTCTACATCGGGCGCTACGCCACCGCCGTCGTATACCGTGCGGCCAGCCTGTGTCTTGAAGGAGGTGCGTAAAGAATCCGGCACCTTACCTAGCGTACCATCTTCAGCTCGGTGGCTGTAGTCGATTTCCTGAATACAGCGGCCGCTTGGGATGTAGTATTTCGCGGTAGTAACCTTTAGCTGCGAGTTGTAGCTCAGTGGCCGAGTGGCCTGCACCAGCCCTTTGCCAAAAGTCCGCTCTCCTACCAGTACGGCACGGTCATAATCTTGCAGCACTCCCGACACAATTTCGGAAGCCGAAGCGGAGCGGTTGGAGGTGATAACCACCATCGGAATTTGCGTATCAAGGGGAGCATCAAGGGCCTTATAGGTCTTGTTCCATTCCGTAACCTTGCCTTTGGTGCTCACAATATCAAGCCCTTTGTCTACGAACAGATTGGCGATATTAACCGACTCATTCAGTAGGCCACCCGGGTTGTCGCGGATATCAAATACTAGTTTCTTAGCCCCCTGCTCCTTCAGCTTAGCCACGGCCAGGCGTACCTCCTTGCCGGCATCAACCGTAAAGCCCGACAGCTGGAAGTACCCTATTTCTGGGGTGAGCATGCCATAGTAGGGCACGTTTTCCACCTGAATTTTATCGCGGGTAATCACAATTTCAGCAGGTGCCTCCTGCCCGTAGCGGGTTACCAGCAGCTTTACCTGAGAATTGGCCTGCCCCTTCAGCAGCTTGCTGATATCAGAGTTGGTCTTTTTATCAACGGCAATACCATTGATGCTTAGAATCTCGTCGCCAGGTAATAGGCCGGCTTTCTGAGCCGGATAGCCTTCGTAGGCAGCTTGTACTACCGTTTTGCCGTTGCGTTTCACCACAATGGCCCCAATCCCGCCGTACTGTCCGGTGGTCATGGTGCGGAAATCCTCAATGTCGTCCTCTGGGATGTAGTTAGTGTAGGGGTCCAGCGACTTTAACATCGCATCAATCCCCGTCTTCACCATTTTCGCCGGTGGTATCTCGTCAACGTAAAACGTATTCACCTCCCGAAATAGGGTAGCGAAAATGTCGAGGTTTTTGGCGATTTCGAAATACCGCTCGTTCTCAGAAGCCGAGCGGAAGGATACGAGTAGGGCTGCACCGCCGAGCAATGCGGCAGCAGCCAAGGATTTTTTACGCATAGACGGGGCAGCAGAGAAACTATCCTACGAAGGAGATGCCGCCCCCGGTATTGGAGGGGCACCCGTTAGTAAACGCTCTAGCCCTGAAATTAATTTTTTTTCGACCAGCGTAAAAGGCTTTTTTTCCTTGCCGGTATAGATAATCGCTAATTGCCCTACGCGGTGCCCGCCCTCGGCCTCCAACAGCCGATATTTATTGAGGCGGTAGGCCTCTCGCATGAGGCGCTTGAAATAGTTGCGGTCTACGGCGCGCTTAAAATTGCGCTTGCTCACGCTAACTAGCACTTGAGGTGGCGCGGTAGTAGGCTCCGAGGTAGGCAGCCATACCAACCGGAGCGGGTATAAACCAAAAGAAGAACCCCGACCGAAGAGCTCATCAATGAGCTTCTTGCGGCACAAGTGTTCTTCTTTCGGAAACGAAAAGGAGCGCGCGCCCGGCGTAGAATTCATCGTCAGGAGCGGTGCGGCGGAGGCCGTCAGCGGCTTAGCGCTTATGACGACCTTCGTCGGATACGGTCAGGCGCTTGCGGCCCTTGGCACGACGACGGGCAATTACGCTGCGGCCGTTTGCGGTTTCCATGCGTGAGCGGAAACCGTGCTTGTTGCGGCGTTTGCGCTGCGAAGGCTGAAAAGTACGTTTCATGATATTGTTAAGTGACTCAGTGACAGGTAAGGCCGGCAAAGGTAAGAGGATGAATTGGAAAAGACAACGGTTAGCTGCGGTTTTTCCGGTTCAGCTCAGAAATGGCTCTTACTGTATTCAGGCGTAAATCTATGCTGGTTTCTGCTGAAAGCCGTATGAAAAGCCGGGCTTACCGCCCTGCAATTCGTAGCTTTACGTCAGGTTTACCGGCAGTTGCCGTTTCGCGCTTCCATGATCCATTATTACGCTTCCTTCGAGAATCCGCTTACCTTTTACCTGCAGATACAAATGACCTTTGAAGTGGCCGCTGATGCCACTCAGGCCTTGAACCTGCAGCTCCCGGCGTGGCGGCCGGGGCGTTATGAAATTCAAAATTTTGCCCAGAAGCTGCAGCACGTTGTCATTGAGGACGCCGCTTCGGGCGAGGCGCTGGTAACGCGTAAAGTCACGAAGGACCGCTGGCAGGTGACGAATGCTGCCGGCCGCACCGTGCGGGTGCGCTACAATTTTTACGCTCATCAGATGGATGCCGGGGGCTCCTGGCTCGATGAAACTCAGCTTTACCTGAACCCCGTGCAGGCGCTGATGTACATTGAGGACCGCCAGCAGGAGCCGTGCCAGTTGGCGCTAGACCTGCCAGAAGGCTGGCAGCTCTCCTGTGGCCTACCCCAAAGTGGCCCCAACACACTACAAGCGCAGAACTTCGACCACCTCGCCGACTCTCCCCTCATTGCCAGCCCCACGCTGCAATACCGCAACTACGAGGTAGAAGGCATTCCGTTCTACATCTGGATTCAGGGTGAGTGCCCCGTCGACTGGCCTAGATTGGTAGCTGACTTCCGGGCTTTCTCACAGGAGCAGCTGGCTTTGTTCGGAGGTTTTCCGGCCAGCGACTATCATTTCCTGAACCAGATTCTGCCCTACAAGCACTACCACGGCGTAGAGCATCTCAACTCTACTGTTATTGTGCTGGGCCCCGCGGAGCTGCTAATGACGGAGGGCTTGTATAAGGAGCTGCTGGGGGTAAGCTGCCACGAGCTCTTTCACGCCTGGAACATTAAGAGCATCCGGCCCCTGGAGATGCAGCCCTATGATTATGCTCGGGAGAACTACTTCCGGACGTGCTTTATTGCGGAAGGCATTACTACCTATTATGGTGAGTACCTGTTGGCCCGCGCCGGAGTACGCACGGCCGCGCAATACTTTCATGAGCTTAACGCTGTACTGCGCAAGCATTTTGATGATTATGGCCGCTATCATCTGTCGGTAGCCGATGCCAGTATGGACCTCTGGCTGGATGGCTACAAGCCCGGCGTGCCCGACCGTAAGGTATCGGTATACCATAAAGGTGCTCTCGTAGCACTGCTACTAGACCTTACCCTGCGGCAGCTTTCCAACCACAAGCGCAGTCTCGATGACGTAATGCGCCGCCTCTGGACGGAGTTTGGGCAAACCGGGGTGGGCTACACCGAAGAAGACTACACCCGCATTGTGAACGATGTGGCCGGTCGTGATATGCAGGCCTACTTCGACAAGTTCATTTACGGCACGGCCCCACTGGAAGAGCCCTTGAACAGAGTACTCAGCTTTGTTGGCTGCCGCCTGCATACTGAGGAAAACGCCTCGGCTTCAGAAGGTATCTACGGATTCCGAACGGTGGTGAAGAACGAGCGCACTGAGGTGACAAACATTCTGCCCGATGCTCCGGCAGCGTTGGTGCTCACCGTTGATGATGAAATTGTGGCTGTAAATGGTCGCCGAGTAGCCATGAATCTTCACTCGCTTCTCAGCGACGGAGCTCTTCAGCACGAGGTAACCGTATTCCGGCAGAACCGTTTGGTTACGGTGCCACTGGTAGCAGAGCCCGGCCACCGTTTCTGGCAGAAGTTTACCGTGGAAAAGCTCCCAACGGCTACTCCCGAGCAGCAGGCCAGCTTCCAGCAGTGGTTAAAGCAAGATTTTTAAGAGCAGGGCAGCGCATTCCTACTTACAGCCGTAAGCACTTGCTCACTTCTGTTGCTTGAAATTTCCCTCACAGCATACCTACTGCTATTCGATTTCTCTCTACGTACCATCGTTTTCGTTGAACATCGCCATGTTTCGGCTGCGCACCGTCGCAAAAGTGTTGCCTCTGGCTGCTGTACTGTCGGCGTGCTCCATCAGGATGCAGCCCGCGGAAAAGCAACGGCCAGCCGTAACGGCTATGCCGCAACTGCCTAAGCCGCCCAAGCCGCCCCGTATTTACCGCCTCGACCATCTCGATACCATTGTACAGGTACCGGGCCGGGTGCTACGCATATATCCCGCCGCCAGGCCAGTTTATGAAAAGCTGGAAAGTCCGGCGTGGCTTACGCCTAAGCCCACTTCTGCTGAAGAAGAGGAAGCTTTTCTGGATTTTACAGTAGAAGAGAGGCGTCGTATTACGCAGGCCGGGACCCGCGTGCAACGCACTGGACGGGCCCTGCGCCTTCGCCCGGCCTCGGGCCCAGAGGTAAAGCTTATCAACAACCCCGTAGAGAACGAGCACAATGTGGCCTACGAGTTTGTGGCCAGCCTGCCGGAGATAAAGCAGTGGCTTGTTTCCGTGCACCTGTATGAGGGTGGCTACTACATGCTGGTTGACCAGCGCACCGGCCGCAAGACGCAGCTCATGGCCCCGCCCGTTATCTCTCCAGATGGCCGGCACTTCGTGTGTGGCAACTCCGACGTACTTGCCCGCTTTGAGCCGAGTGGCCTACAGCTCTGGTCGGCGGAGGGAAATAGCCTGCGTCTGCTCTGGGAACGGCAAACAGAATGGGGATGCACCAATCCCCGTTGGCTTGATAACAAGACCATCTTGTTTGAGCAAGACTTCTTTGATAAGGGTGATGTTGATACCCGCGTAGTCCGGTTAAGTATTGTACCGTAACGCGTAGGCGGTTAGCGGTTAGTATAAAAGCGAATCCCCAATCTGACGTATCAGACCGGGGATTCGCTTTTATACTTTTGTGTACACAACCCTATTTCTGGCTTTGCTGGCTGGGGTTGGGGTTGCTACGGGGTTTATTGGTTCTAGCCGACCGTACCTCATTGATGTTACCGCCCGGCGTGTTGTTTTTGATTGGATTACCGCTCACGGTAATCTGATTCTGGTTAGGATTCTGAGTATGGGTTCCTCCACTGGTAGAATGGTTACCTGGGGCAGCAGAGCCTGGCGCATGCTTTAGTGCATCAGGCCCCATAGAAGTATCATGCTGCTGGAGAGAATCGGAGGAATCTTTTTTATGCTTAGACATGGCGGTGGGTGCTAAGAGTGAAAAAATCTTCTCTCTTTTACCCTATTACCTACCAGAAGGTTATGTAAAAAGAAACGCCTCTCCACCTCTGAATACATCAGCAATGGAGAGGCGTGAAGGCCAGCAAACTATTACTTAAGCGTTTTGCACGGCTGAGGCAGGTACTACGGCTACCAAGTCGGCAAACTGCTGCTCACGGGCTTCAATTTCTTCCTGAGTAAGGTTGAGCAGGCGCTCAGTCCCGAACTTTTCTACGCAGAACGAAGCCATGGCCGAGCCGTGAATTACGGCGCGTTTCATGTTGTCAAAGCTAATGTCATCGGTAGCGGCGAGGTAACCGATAAAGCCACCCGCGAAGGTATCGCCGGCACCGGTGGGGTCAAACACTTCTTCCAGGGGCAAAGCAGGCGCATAAAACACCTTGTTCTTGTGGAAGAGCAGGGCACCGTGCTCACCTTTCTTGATGATGAGGTACTTGGGACCCATGGCCTGAATAATTTTGGCGGCTTTTACCAGCGAGTGCACACCGGAAAGCTGGCGAGCTTCTTCATCGTTGATGCTAAGCACGTCTACCATCTCGATGGTTGTTTTCAGGTCTTCCAGAGCCACATCCATCCAGAAGTTCATTGTATCCATTACAATGAGCTTAGGCCGGTTTACGAGGCGCTGAATTACGAGGCGCTGAATCTGAGGCGTGAGGTTGCCCAGCATCAGGTATTTGCAATCCTGGTATGAATCGGGGATGATGGGGTCGAAATCAGCCAGTACATTGAGTTCTGTAACGAGCGTTTCGCGTGAGTTCAGGTCGTTGGAGTACTTACCCGACCAGAAGAACGACTTCTCGCCCTGCTTGATCTGCAAGCCTTCGGTATCAACGCCATGCTCTTCCAGCAGCATAATATCCGACTGGGCGAAGTCATCACCGACTACGGCTACCACCTTCACGGGCTTCACGGAGTAGCTGGCCGACAGGCCAATATAGGTAGCAGCACCACCAACAATCTTGTCGGTTTTGCCGAATGGCGTTTCCAGGGCATCAAAAGCCACAGTTCCGATAACAACCAGACTCATAAGTCAGAGGGGTAAAAGGTGATTCATGCAAGACACTTCTGCGCTGCAACACCACAAATATCCAAATCCTTCCGAAGAGACACGAAAAAGAGCCTGATGCGTGGGTGGCAGTTAAATAAAAAGGCCTCTACCGTGCAGCAGAGGCCTTTTAAGGTGGGTAAGTAATGGGGCTCGAACCCACGACCTTCGGAATCACAATCCGACGCTCTAACCAGCTGAGCTATACCTACCATGTGGGGTATTGGAGCGACAAAAGTAGCCGGTAGCCGCTACTTTGCAAAAGAATGCGCGAGTTTTTTTGAATCTAAATCGTAATCCTCTGTTAGTCTTCACCAAGCATTCCTGAACCCCGCCTGCTCTGATAGGATTGGCTAGGCCAGTCTACGCAGGGCGCAGCACGAGCTTGACTTGTGGAGATACGGACAGCGGTTTTAGCACTAAGCAAAGCTTGCCGCCGGTATTCCCCGTACCTTTGCGCTTTGTAATACCCTTTTGTCATGTCAGATACGCCGCAGCCGCTCACTTTTGCCGATTTTAAGCTCAACAAGCAACTCCTCACGGCCGTGGCCGAGGCGGGCTTTGAGCATCCTACCCCCGTGCAGGAGCAAACTATTCCGCTGTTGCTGGCTGGCCATGATGTGTTGGGTATTGCTCAAACCGGCACTGGCAAAACCGCCGCTTTTGGTTTGCCTCTGCTGATGAAGGTGAAATATGCTCAAGGCACGCACCCCCGAGCCCTGATTATGGCTCCCACCCGGGAGTTGGCCATGCAGCTGGAAGCGCACCTAAAGAAGCTGGCCGTGTACACCGACCTGCGCATTTTTGCCATTTACGGTGGCCTGGGTCCCAAAACGCAGATTGAGACCATTGCCAAGGGCGTTGATATTCTCATTGCCACACCTGGCCGCTTGATGGAGCTGTACCTAAAGGGCGACTTGGTACTGAAGGAGCTCAAGACGCTGGTGCTGGATGAGGCCGACAAGATGATGGATATGGGCTTTATGCCCCAGATCCGGCGGTTGTTGGAGGTTATTCCGCGCAAGCGCCAGAACGTGCTGTTCTCAGCCACCATGCCCGATAAGGTGACCACGCTGAGTGAGGAGTTCCTGGAGTTTCCGGTGCGAGTGGAAGTAACGCCCGCCGCTACCTCGGCCCAAAATGTATCGCAGAGCCTGTACGAGGTACCTAACCTTGTCACGAAGATTAACCTGCTGGAGTACCTGTTTCTTGATTGGGACAGCTTTAATAGGGTAATGATTTTCACGCGCACCAAGCAGCACGCTGAGAACGTTGCGAACTTTTTGAAGCGCAAGGCCCACGGAGAAGTGCGCACCATTCATGGCAACAAGGGCCAGAATGTGCGCATCAATGCTATGGAGGCCTTTAAGGCCGGTGAGGTCAGGTTCTTGGTAACAACAGATGTTGCTGCACGGGGCATTGATGTGCCCGAGGTGAGCCATGTCATTAACTTCGACGTGCCGCTGGTGTACGACGACTACGTGCACCGGATTGGCCGCACCGGCCGGGCCCAGCACACTGGCGCAGCCATCACGTTTGCCAATGAGGCTGAAATGCACCACATGGAGCAGATTGCCGAACTGATTCGGCAGGAGATTCCACTATTGCCCTTGCCGCCTGAAGTGGAAGTGGTGCCTACTCCGTTTGAGGAGCAGCAGAGCATGGACCGCGAAAAGGACGAGCGCCGTAAGCGGGAAGACCCATCTTTCCAGGGAGCCTTCCACGAGCGTAAGGAGTGGATTAAGCCTGGCGTGACCATTGACAAGCGTACCGGCCGGGAGTTTGCCGTGGGGCCAAACCGCAGCCAGAAGGGCAATAAGGCCAACCCGTCTAAGGGCAAAGCCTCCTCCCCTTCTTCCAAAGCTTTTCGCGCAGCTCAGGGCCGTGCCCGCAGCCGCCGCAGTAAATAAATGGTGAGTCAGTGATTGAGTGAGTAAGTGCAGTGTCATGGCGAGCAGCGCGAAGCAATCCTTCCTTTTCGGATTTTAAGGCCCAGAGAATAGAGAAGCCCTTACTTCCATGCAGGAGGTAAGGGCTTTTTGCGATAGAAGAGTCAGCGCGCTGAATAGGCAAGATTACTTCGCGCTGCTCGCCATGACAGGCCTAGGGCATCTCACTCACCGGTAGTGGTCGAAGATGGGTAGGTGGCTGAAGCGGATGGCTAGCATAGTAAACATGCCACCCCACAGCACTGCGCTCCAGAGCATGTGCACCAGAATACGCCAGCGCGGCACGTGCAGCTGAGTGGCAATAACGGTTCCGCCAATGGGACTGAACAGAATGGGCGTGAGAAAGGCAATGCCCACAATGCCAAAACTCCGGTAAATGCGCACAATCACGCGGCTCTTTCGGCTGAAAAGTGGCTTGCCCTTTTGCTTGCGTTTGCGGCGCTGATGCAATGCCCACGCCTGCCCCACCCCGGAAATAATAACAACGGTTGTCATCATCCCCGTAACAGATAGGCCCCAGACCAACATCATGGGCAGGCCGGCTGCAATGCCCGCAACAGGCCCTGCCACAAACTTGAACATGCTGAGCAGGAAAACCGACGCGTATTTTAAGAAAACCGGAACCACTGATGCTTAACTGAAACTACTTAGTACTCCTAAGAATGCGCAAGGGCAAAAAAACGTTGCCTTCCCTACAAAACGTTACAGCCCCGCAAATACCTTACCCTTTCCCGGTCTGCTGGCTAGTTGCTGCAGTGGCCTAGAGCTTGCTGCCGTACGACAGGTCACCGGCGTCGCCGAGGCCGGGCACGATGTAGGCCTGGGCATTGAGGTGGTCGTCGATGGCTGCCACCCACAGATTGGCTTCGGGCACTTCGCGGGTCACGTACTCTACGCCTTGGGGGCTGGCAATAACGGCGGCAATGTGCACCTGGCGGGGTGTGCCGAAGCGTAGCATAGCGCGGTAGGTTTGCACCAATGACTTACCAGAGGCCAACATAGGGTCGGCCAGAATCAGCACGCGCTCATCAAGGCTGGGGGCCGACAGATAATCAACCTGCACTTGTACCTGGGCTGTGCCCTCAATGCGGTAAGCAGCCGCAAAGGCCGAGGGTGACTGATCAAAGTAATTCAGGAAGCCTTGGTGGAATGGCAAGCCTGCCCGCAGTACTGTAGCCAGCACAGGAAAATCGTGGAGGTGCTTGCTGCTGGATTCTCCCAGCGGGGTGTGCACGGTTTTATCGGTGTAACTCAGTTGGGAGCTGATGCGGTAAGCCATGATTTCGCCGAGGCGCTGCAGGTTGCGGCGGAAGCGCAGCGAGTCTTGCTGCACAGTCACATCGCGCAGCTCGGCCAGAAAATGATTGGCAATGGAAGGCTCAGCGCAGACCACATGAACACGGCTGGGCTCAGACGGGGCACCCGTAGCAGCTAGAGAATCGGGGGAAGTAGGCTTTAGCGCATCCATGATAGGTACCAGGGTTGTGGAGAGGTGAAGGAAAGGGCCGCATACGGTATGGGCGTGGCCCCGAAATTGGCAAAAAAACGGGCAATTGAGGGTATCATTCCTCCTTCAAAGTCAAGAATAAGCTGGGGAGTGCCTGCGTACCGCCGAATTTGGTGGTCAAGCAACAGCAGTGGAGCCCCGGCCTTTTTGCCGGCTTCCGAAGCCGCCGCAAACAGGTAAATCAATCGGGTCCGGTACCTGACGAACAGCGCCCCCGCCAACAGCTCCTGGGTAGCCGGCTCGTGCACTTCTACTATTTCCAATAGCTGCCGGGCCTGCAGCTCGGCTACCAATCGGCGCAGGATGCGGTAGTGACGGGCTTTTAAACCAGCCGCCCTTCCTTTAGTAGCACGAAACAACGTGAGTAGCGGCGCTGCTTGGGTTGTGGAAGTGACGCGCAACGGAGAAGTAGCTGTTTCCTGAAGCCGAAGCCGGCGGCGGTAATCGGCCGTGTAGCCGGCGCGTAACACGTCGTAGGCCACTCCGAGGGGCAGATGATAGGTGTAGCGTTGCCGGACGAGTGCAACTGACTGGCCTACACCCTCAGCTGGCCGGGCAGGCAGATGATTAGCGTCGTTGAGCTGAGTATAGAACTGCCGGTAGCGGCTGGCTAGATGGGTCACACTCGCCTTATCCAGTGGGCTTATACGAGGTAGCTCAAGCCAAGAAGCCCTCTGTACAAGGCCAAGTTGTTGCGTGAAAGGAGGCTGATACACTTCACGGCCCCACAGGCGGCGCTTTACCGGCAGGGGCCAAACCGCCAAGTATTGTCCCGACTCGTCGTCTACTGTTATAAGCGCGTCCCAGCGGCCTGCGGTGGCCTGCAGCCACCAGGAATGGGCATAGGGCACCACCTCACGGGCCGCCGCTACGCAGGCGTCCCAGGCAATCAAGTCAATTTCATGATGGCGGAATAGAACGCGACGCAAGCACATGTACCAAAGGTAAGAGCTCAGGAGGTTGCTCAGCTTTCCTAGGCCAGTCACAGACGATTTTTCTAGCCTCATTCGTTGGGTCCTCATTCCACTCTTGCTGATCCTGCGTAGGTTTGCCGACCCGCCCGTCAGTTTCGGCGTAAAGGGCTCTGCTTATGAGAAATTCCTACCTCCTTTTTCTGGGTTTAGTGAGTCTGCTGGCGGCACCAGCCGTAGCCCAGGATACCCCTACTACCCGCCCCACCGATGGGCAGGGTAACTGGCTGACCTACGACAAGCCGCCCCAGGCGCCCCAGCCCGCCCAACCGGCCGCCCAGAATAGCGCTTCGGGCAAGCCGGCCAAAACCACTATGGGCACCACCTACGTGCCCCTTGATGCCGATATCTACCGCCTGATTGATCGATACGCCATTCAATACGGCTCCGATTCTCTGGGCGATATTCATACCTCGGTGCGGCCCTACACCCGCGCCGCCGTAGCCCGGTTAGCCGAGCGAATTCTGCAGGATTCTTCGGCGGGCCTCTCTCGCCAAGACCGGTTCAATGTGCGCTACTTACTGCGCGATAACTGGCACGACGCCCGGTTGGACTCCGCTACTAACCTGCGGCCCGAGCCTATCCTCAAGCACTTCTACGAGCGGCGCTCCGACTTGTATAGCCTGGAGCTGCCCAACTTCTCGCTGCGCGTAAACCCCGTGCTAGGCCTTAGCCTGGGCAACAACGATGGGGTGAAGAGCTACAGTTTCCTGAACACCCGCGGCGTGCAGGTAGAGGGTACCATTGACCAGCGCCTGGGCTTCTACACTTTTCTGGCCGACAACCAGATGGCCGTGCCCCAGTACGTGCAGGACCGGGTTGAGCGCGACAAAGCCGTGCCGCACGAGGGGTTCTGGAAGCCATTTAAAACCGCTACGGGCCAGTACGACTTTCTTTCGGCGCGGGGCTACCTCACGTACGCCGCCAGCAAGCACATCAGCCTGCAGCTAGGCCACGACCGCAACCAGATTGGCAACGGCTACCGCAGCCTGATCTTATCAGATTACGCGGCTCCGTATCTGTTCCTGAAGGTGAACACGCGGGTGTGGAAATTCCACTACGAGAACCTGTTTGCCCAAATGACGGCCGACGCGCCGAACGTGGATGCTTCTTACGACCGGAAGTACCTTGCCTTCCATCATTTGAGCTTTGATGTGCTGCCCAACCTGAACGTGGGCGTGTTCGAAAGCGTGGTATACAGCGGCTATTCCTCCACCAACGACACCCTGTTGGTTACCCGTGGGGGCGTGCAGCAGCAGGTAACTCAGCCCCGCCGCCGCGGATTTGAACTGCAATACCTCAATCCCATTATCTTCTACAGGGCAGTAGAACAGGGCACCGGCTCCGAGGACAACGCTCTGCTAGGCCTCGACTTCAAGTGGAACATCAAGCGCCAGGTGCAGCTCTACGGACAGTTAGTGCTTGATGAGTTTGTGCTCAGCGAGATACGGGCGGGCGATGGCTGGTGGGCCAACAAGCAGAGCATTCAGTTGGGTGGTAAGTATATCAACGTGGCAGGTATTCGAAACCTCGATATTCAGGGAGAATTCAACTTCCTCCGCCCCTTTATTTATCAACATGAAGATAAATTCCGAAACTACCAGCACTACCAGCAGCCTCTGGCGCACCCCATGGGAGCTAATCTGTGGGAGCTGATTGGTATTGTGAGCTACCAGCCCCTGCCACGCCTGAATGTGGTGGCTAAAGGCTTCTACGTGAAACAGGGCCTCGACCCTAATGGCCAAAACTTCGGCTCGAACCCCAATTTACCTTACACCACTCGCTCACAGGAGTACGGGTATAAGGTGGGCTCAGGCATTACCTCTTACCTCTTCCACGGCGACTTCACGGCCAGCTACCAGGCAGCGCACAACCTATTTTTGGATGGCAAAGTTATCTACCGCCATCGCACCCTCGATCAGCCCGTTGCCTATTTCACCGCCGATGGCGGAGTGCTGGCGTCAGTGGCCCTGCGCTGGAACATTGCCCAGCGTCTGCACGAGTTCTAGGCCAGTCGGCTTCCTACTACCGTCATGCTGAGCGCAGCCAAATGACCTCGCGTATTGATGTCTGGTTACTATTCCAACATCAGCACGCGAGATCCTTCGGCTGCGCTCAGCATGACGTCTTTTTTTTGTTTCTAGGCCAGTCTGTCTCCACTTCTTGTTATCACTACCTCACCTAATCACCTCCTGCCCCAAACACAATGCGCCACGAACCACAGGCTCTACTCCTATATTGGCCCGTTGATCAGCAGGAGCTGGACCTGATTGCGGCCTCAGGCTGGCTGGCGTTTCCGGCGCGGCAGCCGGAGTGGCCTAGCTTCTGCCCTACCCTTCGGGAAGAATATGCGGCGAGGTTAGTAAGCCAATCGGGCGCTTCAGGAGCGGTGGCCTACGTGCTGCGCTTTGCCATTGATGCCGAATACGCCGCCTGCTTCCCCATGCGCACTACGGTGGGCGGCTTAGAACAAGAGGCCCTTTGCGTACCAGCCGAGGAGTTAGCTGACTTCAACCAACAGCTCATTGGTCAGATTGAGATTGTGAGCATGCTGCAAGGTAGCCTAGGCCACTAGCCGTGATGGCAGCGAACCCAGTGCCACTCGGAATGCACTACCTTTGCCGCTTCCGATGAAAACCTACCTCCGCATTCTGCAATACGCGCGGCCCTGGGCCGCTTTTCTGCCGCAGTACCTGATATACACCGTGTTGGGTACGTTCTTCGGCCTGGCTAACTTTACACTTATCATTCCTCTGCTGAAGGTTTTGTTTGACAAGACCGATAAAGTACCCTTGCAGGCTCCGGAGCATATACCAGCTTTCCAGTTTAGTCTTGACTGGATCCGTGATACGTTTAACTACTATTTCGCCGATGTACTAGTATCACAGGGTAAGTTAGGCGCCTTGGGGTTTGTCTGTGCCATCGTGGTAGTATCTGTGTTGCTCAGCAACGTATTCCGCTACCTCAGCCTGCGCTTATTGGCCAAAGTGAGGGCGCGCGTTATTAGCAATTTGCGCCGCGATTTATATCACCGCATCCTAGGTCTGCAAATGAGCTTTTTCAGCAACGAGCGAAAAGGTGACCTCATGTCGCGCTTTACCAGCGATGTGCAAGAAGTAGAGACCTCCGTTGTGAATACGCTCACAGCAGTTATTCAAGAGCCATTTAAAATCGTAGCATTTTTTGCTCTGCTGTTCTACATATCGGTGCCCCTTACCTTATTTACGCTGGTTTTGCTACCTATTTCGGGAGGCATCATTGCCAGTGTCTCTAAGCGGCTGCGCACGCAGGCCAAGCAAAGCCAAAGCACCCTGGGTACCATGCTATCGGTGATTGATGAAACGCTGGGCGGAGTTCGGGTAATCAAGGCCTTCAATGCTCAGGAATACATCAAGGGTAAGTTTGAAGATCAGAATGACCAGTACGCTCACACCTCCCGCGCCATTGATAACACCCGCGACTTAGCCTCGCCGTTTTCGGAGTTTGCCGGCGTTTCGGTAGTGGCCGGCTTACTGTACTTTGGCGGCACCCTAATTTTGGGTGGGCAGTCAAACCTAACAGGCGAAACGTTTATTGGCTATGTAATTCTGTTTTCGCAGGTGCTTACGCCGGCCAAGGCTCTGTCCTCGTCGTTTGGCAACATTCAGCGGGGCCTAGTGGCGGGTGAGCGGGTGCTGAGCATCATCGATACTGAGCCCGCCATCCGCGACAAGCCCAACGCGCAGGTGCTGCCACCCTTCGAGCAGCAGATTGAGCTGCGCAACCTGCAGTTTGCCTACGGCGATACGCCCGTGCTGCAAGACATAAACCTCACCATCAAGAAAGGCAAGACGGTAGCGCTGGTAGGCCCCAGCGGCGGCGGCAAAAGCACCCTCGCTGACCTGCTGCCACGTTTCTATGACCCCACCGGCGGCCAGATGCTCATTGATGGCCACGATGTGCGTGACTGCACTATTCATTCCGTCCGCGACCAGATGGGCATCGTGACTCAGGAGAGCATTCTGTTCAACGATACTATTTTCAACAACATCCGTTTCAATACTCAGGCCACCGAAGCCGAGGTAATAGAAGCCGCCCGTATTGCCAACGCCCACGACTTCATTACGGCCACGCCGGAAGGGTACCAGACGATGATTGGCGACCGGGGCTCCCGGCTTTCGGGTGGGCAGCGCCAGCGCCTGAGTATTGCCCGCGCTATTCTGCGCAACCCACCCATCCTGATTCTGGATGAGGCCACTTCCGCCCTCGATACGGAAAGTGAAAAGCTGGTGCAAGAAGCCCTTACGCGCCTCATGCAGAATCGCACCTCTCTGGTCATTGCGCACCGGCTAAGCACCGTGCAGCACGCCGATGAGATTGTAGTGTTGCAGCACGGCCGCATTGTGGAGCGCGGTACGCACGAAGAGCTCGTCCGCCATGAGGGAGGCCTCTACAAGCGCCTTAGCCTGATGCAAACCACCAACGCCGCCTTGGTTTAACCAGAATTGGTGGCAGTGAGGTGAAGCTGAACGCTAGAACAAGCCGGAGGCAATGGCAAAACACTATATTTAGTCCGGGAACTGCGCTTCTGCGTAGTATAGCCCTAGTTTTCTCCTTAGCTTCTGAACTCCATGCTCGCTATCAAACGTCTGGTTACAATTCTGGTAATGGTGTTTTTGCTGCTGGCGCTGCTGATTCTGCTTAGCCCAGCCGTACGCAACTCCTTCGCTAATATGGCCGGCTCGCCGGAGTCGTTGTTCTTCACACTCTTTATTGCGGCCGTCATTCTGTTAGGCCTGCAGCTCATTACCGAGAACCTTGATAGTGTACTGCTGCGCCGCGAAGTAACGGCCCGCGAAAGCAAAATCAACGAGCTGAAAGCCCGCCTGTATGACCAGCAGATGGAGCAGCAGCGCCTTGCTGACCGCGTGCCCAGCACGGGTGCCCGCACCGGCACCACCACCATTCCCGACGGCTACGTGACCCCTACTACGCCGCCATCCTCTACCCCCTACGACCCCTCGGGCCAGCCCCTGACCTAATTTTTCCCGTGTCTGAACTGCTTACCGATATCATCCAGGCCGAGCTAACGGAAGCCCGCGCCGTTCTTGACCGTTTTCTGCAGGAGCCCGCTAACCTGCAGGCCATTGAGCAGGCCGCCCGCTTAATGGCCGACTCGCTCAACAGCAGTGGTAAAATTTTAACCTGTGGTAATGGCGGCAGCCTCTGCGATGCCCAGCACTTTGCCGAGGAGCTGACGGGCCGCTACCGCCAGAACCGCCGTGCCCTGGCTGCCATTGCCCTCACTGAGGCCTCCCACATGAGCTGCGTAGCCAACGATTTTGGCTATGACCGTGTATTCAGCCGTTTCGTAGAGGCCCTTGGGCGGCCCGAGGACGTACTGCTCGCTATTAGTACCAGCGGTAACTCGCCCAATATTCTGTTGGCAGCCGAAGCGGCTAAGGCGGCCGGCATGAAAGTAGTAAGCCTCACGGGCAAGGACGGCGGCAAGCTGGCCGGCCTCAGCGATGTGGAGATACGGGTAGCCCATACCGGCTACGCCGACCGCATCCAGGAGGTGCACATCAAGGCTATTCATATTATGATACTACTGATTGAGCAACTAGTAAAATAAGGTTTTCAGCAGGCAAACAGAAGGGTTTATCGATGGGCAGAACACACTGGTCGAGCAGTGTCCGTAGCCCAGCGGTAAGCCCTTTTATTCTGTTTAGAGTGGCCTAGTTTTGTCGTCAGCCTGGTAAACTCACTATCGGGGAAGTTTCTGATTCTTACCGCTTATTCAGCTTGATTTATGCTTACTAAAACCTTCGGCTCTGCCGTGCAAGGGGTTAATGCTTATACTATTACCATTGAAGTAGTTGTATCACAGGGAACGGGCTTTTTTGTAGTGGGCCTCCCGGATAATGCCATCAAGGAGAGTCAGCAGCGAGTGGAGGCCGCACTCAAGTTCCGCAACTACCGCATGCCCCGTACCAAGGTGGTAGTAAACATGGCCCCGGCCGACATCCGGAAGGAAGGGTCCTCGTATGATTTGCCCATTGCCCTGGGCATTCTGCACGCCTCACAGCAGCTCAACACTGAGCGCCTGAGCGAGTATGTGGTAATGGGTGAGTTGGCCCTCGATGGCGCTTTACGCCCCATTCGGGGTGTACTGCCCATTGCTATTCAGGCCCGAAAAGAAGGCTTTAAGGGCCTGATTCTGCCGAAAGAGAATGCCCAGGAAGCAGCCATTGTCAACAACCTTGATGTAATTCCGGTGGAGACGATGCAGGAAGCCGTAGACTTTCTGGAAGGCCGCCAGACGATAGAGCCCGTGGTTATTGACACGCGAAACGTGTTTCAGCACACAGCCAATCAATACGCCGCCGACTTTGCCGACGTGCAGGGCCAAGAGAATATCAAGCGCGCCCTGGAAATAGCGGCGGCGGGCGGTCATAACGTAATCATGATAGGCCCTCCCGGCGCGGGCAAGACCATGCTGGCCAAGCGCCTGCCTAGCATTCTGCCGCCCCTGAACATGCAGGAGGCCCTGGAAACCACTAAAATTCATTCGGTGGCGGGCAAGCTGGGGGTTAACAGCTCCCTACTGAATAACCGCCCATTTCGCAGCCCGCACCATACTATTTCGGATGTGGCGCTGGTAGGGGGTGGCGGCAACCCACAGCCGGGCGAAATCTCACTGGCGCATAACGGGGTTCTGTTTTTGGATGAGCTACCGGAGTTTAAGCGCACGGTGCTTGAGGTAATGCGCCAGCCTTTGGAGGAGCGCCGGGTTACTATCTCCAGGGCCAAGCTCAGCATTGACTTCCCGGCTAACTTCATGCTTATTGCCAGCATGAACCCATGCCCCTGTGGGTATTATAACCACCCGGAGAAAGAGTGCGTGTGCGGGCCCGGCGTGGTGCAGCGCTACTTGAACAAGGTAAGCGGCCCCCTCCTCGACCGAATTGACCTGCACGTAGAGGTAACGCCCGTTACATTTGATCAGATGACGGAAACGCGCCGCGCAGAAAACAGCCAGGATATTCAGCAGCGCGTGGAAAAGGCCCGGCAGCAACAAGCTGCGCGCTTTCAGGAGTTTTCGGAAATCCATTCTAACGCCATGATGCCCTCGCAGATGGTAAAAGATATCTGCCGCATTGATCAGGCCGGCCTAGCCTTGCTGAAAACGGCCATGGAGCGCCTAGGCCTCTCTGCCCGAGCCTACGACCGAATACTGAAAGTAGCCCGCACTATTGCCGACCTCGCCGACGCAGAGGAAATCCGCATTGAACACCTCGCCGAAGCCATTCAGTACCGCAGCCTGGACCGCGAAGGCTGGGCCGGTTAGGTGGTGAGTTGGTGACTGAGTGAGGTGTCATTGCTTCGTCCTGCGTCCTCGCAATGACACCTCACTCAGTCACCAACTCACCATTTCGCAAATTCACCTCTACCTTTACAGGGCTATGTATAAAGCGCTGCTGAAACCCCTGTTCTTCCAGCTCGATGCCGAACGGGCCCACCATTTGGTATTCGACAACCTGAAGAGGGCCCACCAGGTGCCGGGTACGGCGGCGCTCCTGCGGGGCCTGTACGACTTCCGCCATCCGACGCTGGAGCGCGAGGTCTTCGGTCTTAGGTTTCGTAACCCAGTGGGCCTGGCAGCTGGCTTTGATAAAAACGCCCTGCTCACGGATGAGCTGGCAGCGCTAGGGTTTGGGTTTGTGGAGATTGGAACGGTTACACCGCGGCCACAGCCCGGCAACCCGGTGCCCCGCCTCTTCCGGCTGCCGCAAGATGAAGCGCTGGTAAACCGGATGGGCTTCAACAACGAAGGTGCCGCGGCTGCCGCTAACCGTCTGCGGAAGCGCCGCTCCGACATAATCATTGGGGGTAACATTGGCAAGAACAAGGACACCCCCAACGAGCAGGCGGCCCAGGACTACGTAGCCTGCGTAGAGGCTCTGCACGAAGTAGTAGATTACTTTGTGGTGAATGTTTCCTCGCCCAATACGCCCAACCTGCGGCAACTGCAGGAGCGTGAACCACTAATTGCTCTACTGCAGCAGGTGCAGGCCCGAAACCAGTCGCTGCCCCAGCCTAGGCCACTATTACTCAAGATTGCCCCCGACCTGACGGATGGACAGCTCGACGACATCCTGCTGATTGCCCGCGAAACCCAGCTGAGTGGCCTAGTAGCTACCAATACCACCATCAGCCGCGACGATTTGCAGACGCCAGCCAGCCAAGTGGCCGCGCTGGGGGCAGGTGGGGTAAGCGGCCGGCCACTGCGTCGTCGCGCCACTGAGGTTATCCGGTATCTGCATCAGCATAGCCAAGGTGAGCTACCTATTATTGGAGTGGGCGGTATTCACTCGCCGCAGGATGCCCAGGAGAAATTGGTCGCAGGGGCCTCCTTGGTGCAGCTTTATACTGGCTTTATCTACGAAGGCCCGGGCTTAGTGAAGCGAATAAACCAGACCTTGGTGCAGGCTTGACAAAGCCATTCGGTTGCTGTAGCTTAGTTAATTGTCAGTTTCACCTTTAATTAACTAGCAGTTATGGGCAAAGGAGACATCAAGACCCAAAAAGGCAAACGCAGCAACGGCAGCTACGGGGTACACCGCAAAAAAACGGCGCGCCGCGAAGGCTGCAGCTCCCAAACCAACCGATAAAAAATAAAGCAAAAGCCCCGAGCCAGGTATAGTCTCGGGGCTTTTGCTTTGAGCAGAGAGGCTACTACTGGCCTACGCCGCTAGCGGCTGGTAGCGACGCTGCATCCAGATTAAAACGGGTACTAGCACCAGCGTAGGCCACAGGAAGTTGAGCGGGAAGGGAATGAACTTCAGACTGGTGGCTGAGAAAGCCGAAACTGCGGCAATGTAAGAGCCTACAAAGCCCGAAATATGATTGCGCAGCCACTGCCCGGCTGGCCACGGACCGGGGCGCATAAACCCCCGAAGCTGGCGCAGGGTCGTCAGTAGGCCAATGCCACCAAACACCAAGGGCACCGGGTTAAATGGTCGGCTCAGGATTCCGTAGGCCAGGGTGCCCGCGAAAAGCAGCAGGCCCAGCGTTACCACACTCCAATCATATAACTCAGGCTTTTGGTGCTCGGTGCCCATGCGCTTGTGGTACAACGAGCGGTAGCCAAACTGCGCCAGATACAGGCTAAAAACCCCAGTCAACAACAGAAACGTGAGGCCATTGAGGCAAGCAGAAAGTATAGCCGTGGTGCCGGCCACCAGCATCGACCAGAAAAACACGCGGCCCCAGAGCCGGTGCGCGGGCCCACCCTTCCGGACGGCCAATGCTACGGGGGCCACAAAGAAGCCGGTAAAACCTGCCGCAATGTGCAGCCAGCGGTTCAGATGCAGGAAAGTTTCCATGGGTTAAGAAGAGCGTGCAGTAAGTGGCAGTGAAGAATCTGTTCCAAGGTTCAGCTACTTGCGCTATTCTCAAATCGCATCTTTCTCAACCCGCACTATCCCCTACTGAAACCGCCATTCGGCTTCCTGAAATGTGCAGCGCTATAGCCGCACTCCCAGGCGAAACTCTACCACATCGGCGGCGCCGCGGTGCACTTTTAGGTCTACGTTGCCAAACAGACGCTCAGTAAACCGATATTTCAAGCCTAAGCGCTCGTAATAGAACTTGTTGGACTTGTAGGGATTATAGAGGTAGAATCCCAGCTGCGACACAAATGCCAGCCGCCCAAAGAGCAGCTCATGCCCAACGTAAGCCCCGGCCTTCCTGACGTCTGGGAGCTTATCGGTGGTACGGGCTGTGTCGAGGAGTTCGGCCCGGAGGCTGCGGTCGTAGAATCCTTCCACTCCTACTACCAAGTTACTTTTGCGATTCACGCGGCGGCCAGCCGAAATAGTCACCGAGTTGACCCAGTACTTGGTGCGGTCGGTTTCATTGCGCTGCTTCACGCCGGCCGTAGTGCTCAGCTCCACAAAGTTGCGGCCCAGGTCGGGGGGCATAATGGCAGCCTCTCCTATTGGCAGCGGTGCAAAGGGCCGTTGCTGGTGGTAGTTTAGGCCCAGCAGCACCGTGGGCAGATTAATACCGAAATTAGGTTTGGTGGTAGCGCCATTGGAATAGTGGTTGAGCCCCACCCCCAGCAACAGGCCTACGTGCTCCGACACGGCCACATCGTACTCCAGCCGCGTTTGAATGGTGGCATTCAGGCGGGAGCTAACGATGGTATTTTTGTGGTTGGTTTCCTGATTATACCGGGTTGGGAAATACCCTAGGCCAGTACCAATCCGGAAGTTTAGCTCTTGGCGCTGCGTGCGCAAAAAGGGCTTGTTGATGTACACCGTGGCGGCATATGACTTCCCTAGCACGGGGTTATGATAATCATAGTAAACCAAGGCGAGACCCACTTTAGGGTAGCGGTACCAGGCGTGCCAGGGCGCCGAGCCGTTGGTTTGGCGTTGCAGGTTTAACTCTGCTCCCGTGGGGTGCGAAACCGCCAGATGCTTTACAGCGGGCGTGTGCGCAAGTATAAAGCTACCCTGCGCGTAGGCTCCCAGTACCACGGGGCCGGTGGGCTGAACAGGCCTAGCACTCTGCCCTCTTGCATGGCCTGCACCAGTGGTGGCAAGTAGGCCTGTTAGCAGCAGTACAAGTCGAGTCGTCATAAAAAGCAGAAGGCAAGCAGGCCAAAATTAATGAAATTGGCCTGATGGGGGCACCTACTCTATTTGCCTCCAACGTAGATAAAGTACTACTACTGTTAAGCTTGGCATAGCCAGATACAACGAAACATTTATTTAATACTAATAAAAGGCTACTTAGTCGCAACCCTGACTTATTGCTTACGGTATGAGTCCCTGTGAACCACGAAGAACGTGGCTGCGTCGGTCCGTGAAGTGGTATTTATTGGTGTTATCCCCATCCTCATCCCCATGAAAAAAATTGCAGCTCTCACTTTAGTATTGGCTTCGGCTGCTTCTCTAGCTCACGCCCAAGATGCGGGCGGGTTTCGTATCGGTGTAAAAGCCGGTGCTACGTATTCTAACATCTCCGGTGATAATGTTAGCCAGATTACCGGCCCTAATTACAGCAGCGACCTAGGCGACTATAAGCTAGGCTATAATGCGGGCGTGTCGCTTTCTGTTCCGCTGAGCAGCGACGGCTTCTTCTCGTTTGCCCCAGAGCTGTTGTACAACCGCAAAGGCTACGAGATTAAGTCGAACCAGTCGGGCAACCTGGGCGTAGAAAACGGCAAAACGATAGAAAGCCGCGAGGTGGAGCAGCAGCGCGTACTCCATTACTTAGACGTGCCACTGCTGGCCAAAATCAATGCTGGTGGTCTTTTCTTTGAACTAGGCCCTCAGGTTAGCTATTTGTTCGGCTCGAAAAACAAACAGCAAACTACCACTAAGTACACGGACGGTACCAAAACCAAAACCGATAATGATGGTGGCTTCTTGGATTACAGCGGCATCAAGCGCGGCGAGTCATCGAAGTCTGATTTAGCCCAGTTTGACATCAGTGGGGTGGCTGGTCTTGGCTACATGACCGAAGGAGGCCTAAGCCTTGGCCTGCGTTATGCACGAGGCTTTAACTCCCTCATCGACACCAAAAACACCGACAACGAGCCCAAAGCCTTCAACAATGCGTTTACCCTGCAAGTAGGCTACCTGATTCCTACCCGATAAACGTCTGGTATGTGATTCTCAACAGAGCCGCTCCCTCAAGGAGTGGCTCTGTTTTTTTATAGAATCACGCTAATATTCATATACCAGCGTTAAAGGTGTATTACTACAGTATTTGCCCCCTTCCTTTCACTCTTCATTTTTAGCTACATCATGAAAAAAGCAGCTTTTGTGGCTGGTGCGCTGCTGGCGGCCGCCACGCTTTCTTCCTCCGCCGCGCACGCCCAGGGCGTCCGCCTGGGTATTAAGGGAGGAGCCAACCTCTCCAACCTCTCCGGCGACCTAACTGACGAGGACCGCTTTGAAAATAAGGTAGGCTTTCATGGCGGGCTAATGCTCAACGTAGGCCTCCTCGATGATGGTTTCCTGTCGTTGCAGCCAGAGGTGCTGTTCTCGCAAAAGGGCTTTAAGTACGCCGACAGCCAGTTCAACATTGGCGGCAATACCATTAAGTACGAGGGTGACCGGACTTACAATTACATTGATGTACCGGTGCTGCTGAAGATTAACGCCGGTGGCTTCTTCGTAGAAGCCGGGCCGCAATATAGCTACCTGCTCAAAGTGAAGGACGACTCCAAGACTTCCATTAATGGCAACACTGCCGCGCAGCGCAGCGGCACCAGCGACCTGAGCAACGTGAACCGTAATGAAATCGGGTACGCCGCCGGCCTGGGCTTTCAGTCAGATGCTGGCTTGCTCTTGGGCCTGCGCTACAACGGCTCCTTTACAGATTTTGGTAAAGATGGCTACCAGGATAGTGACGTGCGCAACGCCCGCAACTCCGTATTCCAACTCTCTCTGGGCTACCTGATTCCGAGCAAGTAGCCATGCCTTGCTGCATGGTAAAAAGGCCGTTCTCAGCTGTGGGGGCGGCCTTTTACCTGGCAAGCTGAAGTGTAATTGGCACACTTTTAGTTCAGGCTGCATCAGTGCACTTTCTCTACCTCTAACTTTTGTTGCACCATGAACCACAAACTGCTTACTGCTGCCTTGCTTACCGTAGCCGCAGCAACCTCTGCCCAAGCTCAAGGAGTACGCCTGGGCCTGCGTGCCGGCACCAACTATTCTAACCTGGCCGGCAACGTTAAAAACGAGAATACCTACAACAACAAGTTCGGGTTCTTGGGTGGCGTGATGCTGAACGCCGACGTAACCGGCGATGGGTTTTTCTCCATTCAGCCGGAAATTTTGTACTCGCAGAAAGGCTTTGAAAACAAGCCCAACGAGTACACCAATACTGTTTTAGGCGTAGGCTACACCGAGAAGCGCGAAGGCAAGGTGAACTACAACTACTTAGATGTACCAGTGCTGCTGAAAATCAACGCCGGTGGCTTCATTGTGGAAGCTGGCCCCCAGTATTCTTACCTGCTGAGCGCCAATGACCAAACGAAGCTCACTCGTACGCGCCAGCCGAATGGCACGCCTACTGTCACGGAAACCCAGGACAAGAAGGACGTAAGCGGCTTTAAGCGCAGCGAGCTAGGCTACGTAGCTGGCGTGGGCTACCAAGCAGATAATGGCCTTAGCCTGAACCTGCGCTACACCGGCGCCTTCAGCGACTTTGTGAAGAGCGACAATGGCACCTACTTCAACGGCGACCTGGCTAATGCCCGCCACTCAGCGGTGCAGCTCTCCCTGGGCTATCTGATTCCCAGTAAGTAAGCCCTCTAGGCCACTTGCTCTTGTGCCGCCCGGTTCCTTGGTAGGAGCCGGGCGGTTTTGCGTTTAACTTAGGGGGTTAGACACATGAAGCGGCCTACTGAAGCATGCACGAAGTATTTCAGCGTAGTTTCGCGACAATAATTACCGTGTTTTTGACGACTACAATGAAGAAAATTTTCCTCTCCGGATTGCTGCTAACAGGCCTGGCCAGCACCGTACAGGCCCAAAGCGATGTATCTCTGGGCTTGAAGGTGGGCGGCTCTCTGTCTTCCTTCTCGGGTGAGCAGGCCTCTGGCTATAAAAGCATCGTTGGGTACCACGCGGGTGTATTTGCCAACATTGGCCTCACCCGCATGTTCGCGTTTCAGCCTGAACTGCTGTACTCGCGCAAGGGCGCTAAACTCTCGGGCGCCGACTTTACTACTCACCTCGACTACGTAGATGTGCCCTTGGTTTTCCACGTAAATGCCAACGGGTTGTTCTTTGAAGCAGGACCTCAAGTGGGTTTCCTGATAGCAGCCAAAAACAAAACCAGTAACATCACTACTGATGTAAAGAACGGTTACAATACGGTTGATGCCGGCTATGTATTCGGGTTGGGCTACCAGCGTAAAACTGGCTTAGGCATAGGCCTACGCTACAATGGTGGATTTACTAACGTAGAAAAATCAGTTCTTGTGGGCAGCACTAAAGTGCAAAACAACATCCGTAACAGCGTATTTCAGCTATATTTAACTTACTCACTGAATGGGCGATAGTGACCCAAATATTTCGTAAGCAGCAACTGCCCTGCGCTTACCCGTGTTGGGCATTATATTTACTTACGCCTATACATTTATAGTTACTTCACTATTGTGATGAAAAGAATTGTTTTGGTTTTGCTAGGCACTATTGGTTTAGCAGCAAGTGGTTATGCACAATCCCTTCACTTCGGCGTAAAGGCAGGCGCTGGCCTAGCAACACTCGTTGGCCCCGGTGCTGGAGTTTCTGGCCCTGCCGGGGCTGTTGCCAACAAGAATAAACTGGGGCTCAGCGCCGGTGGCTTCGCACAGATAAGGTTGCGAGACGATAACTCCCTTATGTTACAGCCAGAATTGCTGTACTCGATGAAGGGCACTCGTACCTATTCAGAATCCTTATATCCTGGGTCTACCACAGTACTAAACTTCACACAGACAGCCACAAAGCTCAACTATATCGATATACCAGTGCTAGTACACTTCACGGCCGGCAGTCTATTTTTCGAAATAGGGCCTGAGCTAAACGTGTTAGTTAAGCAAAAAGTAGAGGTTGAGGGCGGTGCAATAAGAGGTCGCTCAACTAAGGTCACCAGTGAAAAGTACTCTTACTCTTTTCCAGGTGTTTACAAACGTGTAAACCTGAGTGGGGTAGTCGGAATCGGCTATCAAGTAAGCAAAGACTTCAGCGTTGGCATACGCTATAGCAGAGGTATTACTTCTGTCTATACAGCCATGTTCGGGCTTGGGGCGTATGGGCAAAATACCGAGACCCGTCTCTATACCTCAGGGTTGCAGCTTCAGGCCAGCTATAAGTTGGGTGGTCAATAGCCAGTAGGGCACAAGAAAAGGCTCGCCTCCAACATCGGAAGCGAGCCTTTTCTTGTGCCCTACTGGCTATTTTTTCTATTTTATGGCTGCCGCGTAGTTGCGGTAGAAATGCGGGATAGTCTCAATGCCTTTCAGGAAGTTGAATACGCCGTAGTGCTCGTTGGGCGAGTGAATGGCATCCGAGTCGAGACCAAAGCCCAACAGCACGGTATCAAGACCAAGCTCAGTTTTGAACATGGCTACAATTGGAATGGAGCCGCCGCCGCGCGTGGGGATGGGGCGCTTACCGAAGGTGATTTCCATGGCATCGGCAGCGGCTTTGTAGGCCACTGAGTCGGTGGGCGTAACTACGGGCTCGCCACCGTGGTGGGGCCGCACCACCACCGTTACGCCGCTGGGCGCAATGCTGGTGAAGTGCTTCTGGAAGATTTCGGTGATTTCTTCGGAGGTCTGGTGAGGCACCAGGCGCATCGAGATTTTAGCAAAGGCCTTAGAGGCAATAACCGTTTTGGCGCCCTCGCCGGTGTAGCCGCCCCAAATGCCGTTCACGTCCAGCGTAGGCCGGATGCCGATGCGCTCAACTGTAGTATAACCTTTCTCACCGTAGGTATCGGGCAGGCCGATGCTCTGCTTGAACTCGTCGTCGGAGTGCGGTACGCGGTTCAGTTCGGCGCGTTCCTCGTCCGTGAGTACGGCTACGTTGTTGTAGAATTCCGGAATGGTGATGTGGTTGTTCTCATCGTGCAGGCTGGCAATCATCTTGCAAAGCACGTTGATGGGGTTAGCCACGGCGCCGCCGTAGAGACCGGAGTGCAGGTCGCGGTTGGGGCCGGTTACTTCCACCTCATGGTAGCTCAGGCCCCGTAAGCCTACCTCAATGCTGGGCTGGTCATTGGCGAGCATGCCGGTATCCGAAATCAGGATAACATCAGCCTTGAGCTTCTCCTTGTTTTCGCGCACGAAGATGGCCAAGTTATTCGAGCCAATTTCTTCCTCGCCCTCAATCATCACCTTCACGTTGCAGGGCACGCCACCATCCTGGTTCATCACTTCCAGGGCCTTCACGTGCATGTACACCTGGCCTTTATCGTCGCAGGCGCCACGGGCGTAGATCTTGCCGTCTTTAATAACCGGCTCGAAGGGGCCAGAAGTCCAGAGCTCGTACGGGTCGGCGGGCTGCACATCGTAGTGGCCGTACACCAGCACGGTGGGCAGGCTGGGGTCAATGATTTTCTCGCCGTACACAATGGGGTTGCCGGCCGTGGGGCACAGCTCCACGTTCTCCAGGCCTACTTCCTCGAAGCGGGCTTTCAGGTACTCAGCGGCACGCAGTACGTCGCCATGAAACTTAGGATCAGCGGAAACCGACGGGATGCGGAGCCAGTCCATCAGTTCGCTCAAAAAACGCTCTTGGTTCTGTTCGAGGTAAGAAGCCATGCGGCGGTGGGGTTAGTTGGAAATGCTAGGGTAAAATTAGGGAAGGAAACGATAGTGGATAGTAGCCCCCTGTTTCATATAACCTGCAGAGTAGCTACTTTACTTCTATCAATAAGCTAACCATGCACTTTCATAAAATCTTTTGTGCAGTTCTGCTTGCAGCCTGTTTGTATCCTAGCGGCGTTCAAGCTCATGGCGGATCAGATTGGCTGTATACCGCATTTGCTGTAGGCCCAATTTTGATTGGCCTTTTCTTGATCAGCTTACTGCTATTCTTGGGCTACAACCTGTACCACTATTTTAAGCGTAATTGAGCTTAGTGTGTACTTTTGGGCACTATTTCTTATCCCACGGCATCGGCACGCGGCTCTCAGTACCAGCGCGCAGTCGCCCGATATTAGCACGATGAGTGTACACCAGCAGCACCGCCAGCACGAAGCCAAACCACACCAGCAACTGGTTATCGGGCCGGAAGTGCGGCAGCAGCTGGAGCACAGCAAACGTCACACCCGCCGTCATAGAGGAAAGCGAAACGTAGCGCGAAATCAGTAGGGTGACAATGAATACCAGAATGCACACGCCCACAGTGGCCGGGGCAATGGCCAGCATCATGCCCAGCACAGTGGCCACGCCTTTACCACCCCGGAAGCCGGCATAAATGGGATAGATGTGGCCTACCACAGCCAGTACGCCACAGGCAATTTGGTAATACAGCAGCTGCTCCGGCAGAATGGCGCCTTGGTTCAGCATCACGGAGGCCAAGGAAGTAGCGGCCCAGCCCTTTAGCACATCAATAGCCATCACAAAAGAGCCAGGCTTCTTACCCAACACCCGGAAGGTGTTAGTAGCGCCCGAGTTACCCGAACCGTGCTCCCGGATATCAATCCCGAAAAATAAGCGCCCCACCCATAAGGCAGTCGGGATGGAGCCAATGAGGTAAGCGGCCACCAAGAGGCCTAGAACGAGGGGGAGATTCATGCAGGAGGTGGGTAGATGTCGAGCTATGGGGTAAAGATACGTTTCTGATGCCGTGGTGTTGAGGGAATAAGCAGTGGTGTATCGATTGCGCCACTAGCAGCTATTTGCTACGCTTTAGGTGTGCATAAAAGTGGCCTAGGCCACTAACAGCAAACCGCCCCGCCAGAAGCTCTAGCGGGGCGGTTGCAGTTGGGGGGTTACTCTTCGCCGAAGGGGTCGTTGGCGTCTTTCTTCTTTTTCTTTTTCGTGTCCTTTTTAGGGTCTTCGGCAGGGGCCGCGGCGGGTGGCGTAGCTTCTACCACCTCGTCCTTTTTCTTCTTTTTCTTACCCGTATCGGCGGGGTCGGCCTCAACGGGTGCGGCGGCTTCTACGGCCTCATCTTTCTTCTTTTTCTTTTTGCTGGTATCCTCTGCCGGAGCGGCACCAGCATCCGACTGCATAGCTTCCTCTACGGGGTCGAGCTTCTTCTTTTTCTTCCTCGAATTGCCCTCCATGTTATCGAAGTTGCCGGTACTCACGGGTTGGGTGGTATTCACCTTGCGCTTACCCGACTCCTTCAGGTAGTCTTTGCGGAAGTGGTTGAGGAAGGTTTGCACCTCCATGTCATCGCCCAGGAAGAAGCCGTACTGCGTGGCTGTGTTATAGTCGCCTTTTGCTTTCAGACCAATGATTTCGTCGAAGGAGCCGTGCTGGGCTTTGGCCAGCATTACATTGTTAGAGTACTTGAGGTAGTACCAGGTCTGAGGCTCGGCCTCCAGGTACAGCTCTACAGCGTCGCCGGTGCTTTCCTTCTTGATTTCAATGTATCCATCAATCAGGGCATTGATGTCTTTCTTACCCACGCTCACCAGGCCTATTTTACCCACTGAGTACCAGGCGCGCAGCTTCTCGTTCCAGCGCAGGTTTACCTGGTTGAGCACCACCGTGTGCAGGAACTTCGGCGACACTTTTTGCAGGGGCACGTATGAGCCTTTGCGGGCACTGTAATCCTGTACGCCCTTGTTGCCAATGAACTCCGCCATTTTATATAGCTGGCTCTGCGAACCAGTGAGGGCTTCTGGCAGGCCCTTGGCGTTGGTGGCTAAGTCGTTGCCCATGGCTTCTACTGCTTTCTCAGGCAGCACAATATCGAAGGCCATGAAAGTATCGAGGTCATAGATAGCGCTGTCGGGTTTGGCATAGCCTAGGCCCGAGGCCGTCAGGGTATAGTCTTTGTTGGAATTTATGAGGTTGAGCTTACCCCGGAAGTTCATGGCGCCGGTAGAGTCATTCAACGTCAGTACTGAGCCCTCATAGATGTCAGGGCTGTTGATGTCGTGCTGACTGATACCATACATGCGCTTTTTCTGATCGTAGCTAAGCGTACCATCCACTTGGAATACGTTTTGATCCGTCACTCCAGGTTTAGCCGCTACAAACAGCGGGTACACCTTACCCGAATTTTCTGACAGGAACAGGCCCGAGAGCATTGGTGTCCCGTCTTCTGTTTTTGGCTCGTTGAGCTTAATCCGGATGCCCTTGGGGTCAATGCTATCCTGCACGGCAAACCACTCTGAGGCGGCGGTGCTCTTCACAAACTCCAGCTTAGCCTGTCCATCAAAGGTAAAGCCCCGCTTTTGCGAATTCATTTTTACAGCCCCGCGATAGGCAATGCGAGGAGCCAGATGGAACTTGTCGGTAGCGGCAATGCTGGCCACAGCGGTTGTTGGCAACGAAACCGGCGCATCGTCGGGGTTGGCCCCCCGCTTCAGAAGGCCTTTCCCCAGCTTGCCCACCTTGGCTCCGCTCATTGCCAGAGCGGCGGCAGAGTCGGCCTTAAAGTTGGTAAACTTAATGGCGAACGAGTCGGCGGAGGCGTTTTTGTAGCTGTACAGTGCGTTACCAGTGAACGAGGTGCGCGAGTCAATTTTTATTTCGCCCTTGTACAACGCATGGTACTTGTGCAGGGTATCCAGTACAATACCGGCGTTCTGGAAGCTGCGTATTTCAGCGTTGGGCAGCACGTACACTTTGCTGGAGTCGGGCATGATCCAGGCATCGGCGGCGGCAATGTGGGGCACGCCACCCGCCACCAGCCGGTAACGGCTCAGGTCATACTTACCCGTGGCTGCCTGAAATTTAAGTCCGCGCTGCTCTGGCTTGGTGCTGAAGAAGTAAGAGCGCGATGAGTCGGCGCCGGCTTCTACGCTGAGCTGCACAATCTTCTTCTTGAAGTCCCACTTACCGCCCGAAAGCGTAGTGCGATACTGCGAGTACGGCAGGTCGATGCTGGATTTATTGTCTCCGGCTTCGCGGGCGAATTCTGTGTTACCCGCCTTCAAATCGTAAGTAAAGCCTACGTTGTTTGCCGTAAGAGCCGGCTTATTCACTTCCGCCGACTTGATGCTGAGTGTAGCGTTCTTACCCGTGTAGCGGGTGGGCTTGAATACAAAGCCAGCCGAGCGGATGAAAGACTGCGGCCCATCCATGCCGCCGTTGCCGTAGAGGCCGCCGGGCGTGTAGGTGAGGGTACCTTTGAAAGCATACGTGGCATCATACATCTTTAGGCCCTGCCCCTGCTGGCTGCTCAGGTACATAGAGTCCTGCTTCACGGCCCACTTCATTTGGTAGCCGGGCTGTAGTGTTACCTTGGCAAACTCAGTCCCGTTCAGCGGCCCCTGCAGAATAGTGCCCGACTTACCTACCGTTACTACGGAGTCTTTATAGAAGATGAACTGGTCGCTGGCGAAGTCGCCGGTCAGGTACTTCAGGTTACCAATGCCCTGCAGGCCCCGGTTACTCATAGTAACCTTGTTAAACAAACGCCCTTTGCTGCCATACAGCGGGAAACCCTCCTTGGGTACGTCGTACACGAAGCCCAACGAGCCATCATCCTGTAAGGAGAGCTTGGTTTTGAAGGAAGGCATAATGCCCCCCGACACGAATGTACCTTTGAAGCCTACGGCACTACGGTTTTTATTATTAAGTGAGTCGAGCCTGAAAGGTGGGATATCGAAATACATGGTGGTATCATAGGCCCCACCCAGTATTTCGGGCTTATCAAAGTACACGTAAGCCCCAGTGCTGGCATCGAAGGATGGATAAGCCCCCAGCTTTTTGCGGCCTGATTTGTTGTTGGGCGCGTTGATATAGAGCTTCCCCGAAGAGGTTTTCTTCTTGTTGGTAAGGGTGAAGTCGGTGTCTTTGCGAGCCTTCATCACCGAACCTTTAGAGCCCTTGCCTTTCACAATGATGGAGTCAATCTTCACTAGGTCAATGAAGAAGCCATCATAGTCGAACTTGAACTCTTTGCCTTTGAAAACAAAGGCAGAGGCTACCACCGTGCCGTTAAACAACACCCCCCGATTTTTCTGGATGCGGATAACGCTGGAGTCGGGCTTCACAAATACCGTTACGGAGTCGTCGGAGAAATTGAAGCGGTCAACGCCCCGCACCAGCAGGTCGTTGGTAGCCAAGTTGAGCGTGGCGTTTTTACCCGAGGGCGACAACGATTTAATGGCAATGTGGTCGTAGTCTTTCTTACCCCGCGAGGAGTTTACGTAGTGCGACGCCTTCGGCAGCAGCACCACCTGGTCGGTCTGTGGATACCACTTCACGTACCCATCACGCGCCAGACCCGACATAGCCGAGCGCAGGTTTTCCGGGCTGATCTTCAGCGCCGTTACCATATCTTGAATAGTGAATAGCCGGGTATTACCGTGGCTCTGGCTATAGCCCACCACCATTTGCAGGGGGTGCATCTTATTGATGGACTTAATCTGCTGATAGCGGGTGTTGGTGTAAAATTCCTTTGATTCGAAGTTGGCAGTAACTTGATTTTTAGCCGTTAGAATCGAGAAATCAATGTTAGACGTCCGGAGCGGCCAGGTGAGCAGCTCGGTCGTGATTTCCATCTGGTGGTAAGAGTCGTAGTAAGGCGTGTTTTTATACATGCCTTCCTCGCGGGTGAGCTGCAGTACCTGCGGCCCCTTTGAATACTTGAGCTTTACCCCAGGGTGAGTAAGCGAGTCCTGCTTGTCCTGGAAAATGGTAACGGCTGCCCGCTGGCTGCTGATAATAGAGTCGCCGAGTGCGTAAGAGAGCGAGGAAGCCTTAAACTTGGGCTTGCCATCTACCTCCACAATAATCCGGGAAAGGGCCCCATCCAGCGAAGCCGACATGGCCCGGTTGCCAGAAAGCGTGAAGCCGCCGTAGTAGCGAATGTTTTCGCCGATGTTTTTTACCCGGGCGTCGTTGGTATTCGAGATAAAGCGTGGGTAGCCGGTATCAGCGGTGGACGTTTTGCGCTTGAGGCTGCGGTAGGCCAGCCAGCCTTTCACGGGAGCCTCCAGCACGGCCGGATACGTGAGCGTAACCGGCTGAGCCGTGAATTCAGCCTTGCTGATGTCGAAGTTGTAATTCGTCAGGTCGGCCGTAACGGGGTTGTTGTTTATCTGCCAGCCGTACTGGCCGCCGTAACCTACAAACCGGTTTTGTGAGGTGATGGCTCCGCTGGTTTTATGAATGATGACGGAGTCGCCGGGTGAGGCCATAAACAAGTCAGCATCCTTCAAAATCAGGACCGGGCCACGGGTGGTAGGCGCCATGTACGTATCATAGGTGGGAGCCAAACTAGGGGTAGAAGCACTACCCGTGTCATCGGCGCCCCACATATCAGTAGAGTCCCAGCCATCGGAGGCTTTTTTCTTGCCCGTGCCTTTAGCGTTAAGCGGCTTTGATACAACGGCGGCCGCAGCCGGCGCGGCCGGTGCTACTGGCGGAGCCATGGAAGGCATATCCGTTTCGTTGTAGGCGTAGCTGAACGTACCACCCTCTACCCGCAGCCGGTTGTAGCGCGAGCGGTAGAGGTACTTGGTTTGCAGGAACTGGGCTGAGTTTGTAAGAAACTTCTCCACTTCGGGGGCTTGCTCCTTTGCCAGCGCTTTCCCTACTACGTTCAGAAACTCGGTCATTTGGGCATCCGAGAAGTTCTGCACCTGGGCGCCCGCCGTGATGGAGTTATAGAAGGCTTCGAAGTGCGGCTTAGCTTTAAACTTGCGCGCCAACATCTGCTGCGAGAGTGCTACAATGTAAGCCTGTTGGGTAGCCGTGAGGCGGTTACTGGCCCACACCTCCTGCAAACGAGCAGCGGCAGCTTTGCCTGAGGCCACATTGGCGGTGGCCATCATTGACTGCACATCTACCATAAACTGCTGAGGGTCACTGCTCAGCTTACCCGTAAATCGGGGAAGGGCCGGAGCCGCTGGTGCAGTTCCGGCAGGTTGTTTAGAAGGTTGGGGTTTGGTCTGCTGCGCCCACGCCGGAGTACTCAATCCCAGCAGCAGCGCGCATACCCATCTAAAAGTAAAATGCTTCATACTAAGTCCGTCAGCGCCTAATTAATCGCCTACAATTTCGACAAAACCCGGCACTTTCCGCCATCTCCGCCCCTATCCCTCCAACAATCATACCCAGCCTGAATTTTATACTATTTCCAGAGCCATTTTCGAGGACCTAACAGCAAAATAAAAGGCCGATTCCTCAGAACCAGCCTTTTAACTCCTAAAACGCTATATATATTTCTCCACACTGAGGTGGTATGTTTTTAGACTGGCTGGCGGAACACAGCTGATACCCAGTGGTTCTGGGTACGGTGGCTCTCGTACCGGAAACCGGCCTTTTCCGCGGCCTCCTGAATAAGGGGAAGGTCTTCTTCATAAAAGCCAGAGAACAGGATAGGGCCGCCCGGCTTAAGGTACTGGGCATACGCTGGCATATCCTCCAGCAGCACGTTGCGGTTAATGTTAGCCAAAATAATATCGAAGGGCTTCTCTCCCTCTAGGGCCGTTACATCGCCGAGGCGAGCTTCTACCTTGTCCTGCACGTTGTTTTCGGCGGCGTTGTCGGCAGCATTTTCCGCGGTCCAGGGCTCTACATCTACCGCCAGCACGTAATCGGCTCCCAAATGCACGGCCATCACGGCCAGAATGCCGGTGCCACAGCCCATATCCAGCACGCGCTTATTCTGATGGTCGATGTCGAGCTGGTTGGTAATCATGAGGGCCGTGGTATCGTGGTGGCCGGTGCCGAAGGACATGCGCGGCATAATCACGATTTCGTAGGCCAGGTCGGGGCGCGCCTCATGAAAAGGAGCCCGCACCGATACTTTATCGGCAATAACCAGGGGCTGGAAGTTCTTTTCCCACTCGGCGTTCCAGTTCTGGCGCGTAATTACGCGGTGCGTGTAGCCCACTTCGCCCAGGCCCAGGTAGCGGCTCATGATTTCGGCCACGTCGTCGGGGTTGAATACGTCTTCGGTGGTGTAGGCGCAGAAGCCTTCGTCGTTGTCTTCGAAGGTATCGAAGCCTAGCTCAGCCATCTCGGCTACCAGAATATCAGACAGCTCGCGAGGAGCTTTTACGGTTACTTCTACAAAGTCCATGTGGGGCGGCAAGTGGTATCAAGAGAAAAGGAAATTGCCGCCCAACAAATCAGGACGGCAATTCCGGCGCAAAAATACAGATTTGGCCTGGAGGAACTGGCCTAGGCGTTCAAGTCAGGCCAAAGCTGGTGGCGTAGGCTACCTTCATTACGCTTAGCCAATGCGCAGGCAGGCCCGGGAAATAGCCGCTTATCTCACTACTGATGACCCAGTAAATTTATTTGCTAAGCTATGCCGATAACAAGGGCTTGAGACAATGAACGAACGTCATGCTGATCGGAGTCGAACCCTCGCGTTCCTGTTGCTTATTATCCACGCAACCTGATTCACTGACATGCCCTTCTCAAAATACGAGAAGAGCGTGTTACTGAATCAGGCAATGAGCATTGCCTACTGTTTCCGGCAACCAGCGTAGGAGCGCGACTTTGTGAACTGAATACTGAAGTCGGCGAGGTTGCGGTTATCAGTGACGAACAGCACGTAATCGGCGAAATTCGGAGAATCGGCGAGGTACCACAGGCCTACCTTATCGGCGAAGAGCTTGCTGGTTTCTTTGAACACCATCAGATCAGCAAAATCTGCTTCGGGCTCCATGTACACCGAGCCAAAGCAGCGGCTCTGCCGGCGTGGGTCGGTTTCTAAGTACACGGTCCCGAAGATGCGGCATGGGTCAACGGATGTTACCGCAGTGGCCGCTAGGGGCACGCGCGGCGCCGGCTGAAACGGGTTCAGCGCCAATAGCCCAGAAACAAGTAGCGTGGAAAGCATAAAGAGAATGAAGACAAGTCTTTTGCTGCCGGACAATTATCCGGCCGCGTTTAGTTCGCTTGCTCCGCTAGGCCAGTATAAACTATCATCCCAGGCAAAGCGAGAAAGCTGAGGCAGCCTTTAGGCCCAAACCACGCTTCCTCACTTTGCTCGGAATAATAGCTCAAGAACTGGCCTAGAATGACTTGATGATGTCGGTGAAGTCGCGGGACTTAAGCGAAGCGCCACCAATGAGGCCGCCGTCTACGTCGGGCTGGCTGAACAGCTCACGCGCGTTTTGAGCGTTAGCCGAGCCACCATACAGAATGGTGGTGTTCAGGGCTGCTTCGGCGTCGTAGGCGCGCGCAATTTGCTCCCGAATGAAGGCGTGCACCTCCTGCGCCTGTGCGCTGGTAGCCGTTTTGCCGGTCCCGATGGCCCAGATGGGCTCGTAGGCCACCACCACCTGGTCAAACTCCTCGTTGGAGAGGTGAAACAACCCGTCTTTCAGTTGCTTGCTGATGTAGTCGAAGGTTTCGTCGGCTTCGCGCGTCTCCAGTGACTCACCCACGCAGAAAATGGGTTGCAGGCCGGCAGCCAGAGCAGCTTTCAGCTTCTGGCTCAGCAGCTCATCATCTTCGCGGAAGTACTGGCGGCGCTCTGAGTGGCCTAGAATTACGTACTCTACCCCTACCGATTGCAGCATACGGGCTGAAACCTCACCGGTATAAGCGCCGCTGTCTTTCTGATGGCAGTTCTGAGCACCCAGGTGAATCAGGCCACCGCTGGGCAGGTGCTTGCCAATGGTAGTCAGGAACGGGAAGGGCGGGCACACCACCACCTCCACATTGGAGCCAGTGACTTCGTCCTGTACCATATTTACGATTTCGGAAATCAGCGCTTGGCCATCCTGGAGGGTAGTGTTCATCTTCCAGTTACCGGCCACAATATTCTTACGCATAGCGGAAAGGATTGAGGTTGGGAGTTGGCGCAAGTTAGAACAATGAGCAATTAGTACTGAGTACCAGATACGCAAAGGCTGCTCAGTGCCCAGCGTTACTTGTCCTCCTGCTTCCCCACCACGTGAGCCCCAGGCCTAGCACAGCCACCAGCACAGCGGCGGCCAGGGCCATAATGGCCAGCACCTCCGTATCGGGGCTGGGGCGGCGGGCTACGTAAATGCCCAGCAGGCCCCAGGCTACGGCGGCCGGGTAGGCCAGCTCTGCAAAGCGCCAGGTAACACTCAGGGCCAGACCCGCCGTGATGCCCACCAGCACAATGGCTAACTGCAGGCTCAGTTCCGCATCGGGCTGCCATTTGGTGCCCAGTGCCAGCGTTACGTTTACCACGGTAGCTACTGAAATCCAGCCCAGATAGAGCCCAAACGGGATGCTGCTGTACCAGGGCGCATCAGCACGGCGTACCAGCTGGCGGGCCCGGCCATATACTACTGCCAAGCTTGCCAGAATACCCAGCATCACCAGCATGCTGGGTACCAGGAGCTCATACGCAAAAACTACCAGCCAGAGGCCCGTCAGGAGGTTGGCCCACACCAAGGGGCGAGCTACGGCGTCGGGCAGCAGGTTGCGGCGCTGGGCAGGGCGCAGCTGCCATATCGCGTAGGCCAGCAGGCTCAAAAAAATCAGCCCCCAAATGCTGAACGCATAGCCCGCGGGCGTGAGCGGTGTGGGGTACTTATACGAAACCTGCGCGTTGGTTTGCCCATTGAAGGGGAAGCGCTGCGATACGTAGTTAAGAGCAATGTTGCCGATAATAGCGGCAGTAGCGGCCCAGCGCCAAGCCCTACTGGTGGTAGGCGCCGTGAGGGCATCAAAAGCAGGTTCTAGAGGAGCAGGCATAAGCGAAGAAAGCAGAATAGAGCCGCAAGTACGCACAGAAGCCACTACCCCGGTAGTTATTTAACCGTGGGGTAGTGGCTTCTGTGCGTAACTGCGTTGTGCTGACAAGCTGCAGGAGCTACGCAGTTTAGCGCGCCTGCAGTGCAGCTTCAGGCAATTAGGCCATGGCTAACAGCGTAGCGCATAAGGGCGGCCGTGTTTTTTACCTGCGTTTTCTCAATGATATTCTGGCGGTGGGTTTCAATGGTGCGCTTGCTGGTGAAGAGCTTCTCAGCTATTTCAGCATTCGTGAAACCTTCGGCCAGTAATTGCAGCACTTCCTTTTCCCGCTCGGTTAGGTTGCCGGGGCGGCGCTTGGTGCCGGGAATTACGTCGGGGTTGGGGCGTTTTACCAGCCGTTGCAGCAGGCTCAGGCCCAGCTCGGTGCACATAAAAGGGCGCCCGGTGGCTACCATCCGGATAGCATACACAAACTCTTGGCTCTCGGCATTTTTCATCACGTACCCGGCCGCGCCGGCCTGCATCATCCGGTACACATCGGTTTCATGGCCTAGCATTGACAGCACCAGTACCCGTACCCCCGGAAACTGCTCTTGCAGCAAGGGCATAGTGGCAAAGCCATCGAGCACGGGCATGGCCACATCCATCAGCACGATATCAGTGGGCGTGTGAGCCAGAAGCTCCAATAGGCTCTGCCCATTATCGGTTTGCCCGACTACTTCAATATCGGGCTCTTGAGCAAGCAACGCTTGGATGCCATTCCGTACAATAGAATGATCATCCACCAGAAGTACCCGAATCATAGTTTCAATACACTTAACTCACTCTTTCCTGGCACTGCCAAGCCCGGTTCAAAAAGAAGCGAGGGCACCAAGTTAGTACGTAAGCACAATTGTTTAAGATGAGCTTAAATAGTAGGTGACCGGTAGCACAACCGTATCCCCTTTCCTTCAGACAAGTATGGCGAAGGAAAGTTTTGCCGGATGGCCACCCATCCGTAGCCCAAGTAACTGCTGGTAGCCCCAGGCCTTACATTACCCCAGGCGGCCCGTTTGTGGGGCAGTGGCCTACTCTTGCTGCTTTACAGATGACTTACGAACAACCAACGCGGTGGGCAGCACAATGCGGTTGTCGTTGACCATTGCGTGGTCGTTGGGTTGTTGCAACTGCTCCAGCAGAATATCAATTACGTTTTTAGCAATACTTTCTATGGGCTGCGCAATTACGGTAATGGCCGGAGTGTAAAGCCGAAACAGGTCGTGGTCGTCGTAGGATACTACGGCTATGTCTGCGGGAATCTGCAGCTGCAACCGGTTAATAGCCTCCAGTCCGTAAATGCTCAGGTAGTTAGTTGAGAAGATAATAGCATCGCAGGAGTCTCGGTTTTCCTGAATAAAAGCATGGAGTTCAGCAATGAGAGGCTCTGCATTTTTAGAGGCTACCACGCGCTTCACCTTGGGGGCTAGCCCCCGCTCTTCCAGTGCCTTGGTGTACCCGGCCAAGCGCGCTTCCATCTGGGTCTGCACTGAGTTGGTGGTGACGAAAGCAATATTGCGGAAGCCTTGCTCCAGTAAGTGCTGCGCCGCCTTATAAGTACCCTGAGCGCCATCAACTACTACATAATTGGTAGCCAGGCCAGGCAGGAAACGGTCGAATAGAACGGTGGGTGTTTGCTCACGCAGAATATTCTGCACTTCGTCTTCAATACCGTCAGAGGGCACAATAATGAACCCATCTACGTGCCGCTCCCGAAACATGCTAATCAGCTCCTTGCTTTTGGCGGGGTCGTTATCGGTGCTGCAGTAAATAATGCGGTAGCCGCGCTCAAATGCCTGCTTCTCTATCAGCCAGGCAACCGTTGCGAAGAAGGGGTTAGATATATCTTCTACTACCAGCCCAATAACGTGCGTTTTGCCCGTGCGCAGGCTTTTAGCTAAATGGTTGGGCTTATACCCTACCTCCTCCACGTATTTCAGCACCCGCTCGGCCACGGCATCACTGATGCGGCTTTGCTTGGCTTTACCGTTCAGCACCAATGATACCGTGGCAATGGACACTTCCAAATGACTGGCTATATCATTAATCAACGTCCGTTTTTTCACTTTGCTGCTCATGTTGGGCTTCAGGGGCTGGTTACCCAAAGGTAGGACAACTCTCTCCGTAACTCTTTCATCATTGACCAATGCTATGCATTACCTAAGCACGTAGGCCACTCACTTGTTGCTACTGGCTGCCGTATTCCAGCAAAATGCCGCGGGCAGTGCACAACGGAAGCAATTCCGCTATGCCCTTCGCATACAAGAAAGGATTAAAGCACAGGTACGCCGCCACACAATTATCTGTGAATTAATATATTGCTTCTATTCTTATCACATACCTAACTACACTGCCACAGCAATATCAACTCAAATCAAGATGATAATACGTAATGTGGTATTGTTGCTAAAAGGTTTTATTAAAGCGTGAGATGCCATCACCTCAACTATCCGCCTTACTCAGCCACGGCAACAGCCTTTTTAAATAACATGCCCCCTTTGCCGTATGAGCTCCTTGTCCTTAGCAACCTGCACACACTCAGGCTTGGCCTAATGCTCTGGGGCAACCTCGCGCCCCCTTACCACACCACAACGCTCTAAAAAACGGCTACTTTACGGGGCATATCCACGCTTACATTAGGTAGCCCATCTAGCACGTAGTAGTTCTCCCTCTCCTATATCCCACCCGCTCTGTTCCTTTTACTATGGCTTCCCCTTCTCCCACGTTACCTCCAGTTTCCGCAACCGGCTCAGGCACTCAGCAGCGCTACACTTCAGCGCTGGCCGCCGTGACTACGCTGTTTTTTCTGTGGGGCTTTATTACCTGCCTGAACGACATCTTAATTCCTTATCTGAAGGCCATTTTCCAGCTTTCCTTCGCGCAGGCCAATCTTATCAACTTATGCTTCTTTGGGGCATACTTTCTGGTAAGCATTCCGGCGGGCAAGCTTGTGAGCCGCGTTGGCTATAAGCGTGGTATGCTTATTGGCTTTGGCGTAGCGGCCGTTGGGGCCTACTTGTTTTACCCCGCGGCGGCCCAACGGGTTTACGGTTTGTTTTTGGGCGCTCTTTTCGTGCTGGCCTCTGGTATTACAATTCTGCAAGTAGCCGCCAACCCTTACGTAGCTATTTTGGGCCCACCCGAGTCAGCCTCTTCGCGGCTTACGCTCACGCAGGCTTTCAACTCACTGGGTACCACTTTGGCTCCTTTGCTGGGTAGCGCACTTATCCTGAGCCGCTTACCTAAGCTTAATACGGCGGCTGGTGCAGCTTCCATTGATGTAACGGCAGTCCAGACGCCCTACCTTATCATCGGTACGGCCTTGCTGCTTATCAGCTTGCTCCTGAGCCAGGTTAATCTGCCGCATATTGAGCCTGCCACGGATGAAGTAGCGGCTGTGGATGCCAGCTCGACGCGGGCTTGGCACTACCGCCATCTGGTGCTGGGCGTAGTGGGCATTTTTGCCTATGTAGGTGCCGAGGTAGCCATTGGCTCGCACATAGTTAATTACCTCGCCCTGCCCGATGTGCTAGGCCTTGACCCCGAAGCTGCAGGCAGGCGCGTGACCTTCTATTGGGGCACTGCCATGGTGGGTCGCTTTATGGGGGCTTATTTACTCAACAAAGTATCGCCAGCTAAACTGTTAGCTTTCAATGCTGTTTGCGCAGTAGTTCTTATTCTTATCTCGGTTAACACCTCAGGAGAAGTTGCTACATATAGTCTGCTGGCCGTGGGCTTGATGAATTCTATTATGTGGCCCGTGATTTTCCCATTGGCACTGGCAGGCCTAGGCCGCCATACCGCAGAAGGCTCAGGCCTCCTATGCACAGCCGTAGTAGGCGGCGCAATAATACCCATGCTTTTTGGCTTCATTGCCGACCATAGCGGCCTACGCCTGGCCCTGTTGCTGCCGGCAGTGTGCTACCTATACATCATGTGGTATGGCCTGCGCGGTAGCCGCCGAGCCGGAGTGGCCTAGCCCCCTGAGCTGCCGATTTCTGCTGTGCTGTGGGAAATTCATTAGTCCTTTTGCGCTCGGTGTAGTTGTTTTGACACTGGCGGTAACGCTTTTCCCCTAACACCCTGACTCATGTCTTCCAGAAAGCAGCAAATCTCTCTTCGGGACTTAGCCAACCACCTGAACCTATCTACCTCTACTGTTTCGCGGGCCCTGGCTGACCACCGCGACATCAGTGAGGCCACCAAAGAGCGCGTGCGCCAGGTGGCCAAGGAACTCAACTACCGCCCCAACCAGTTGGCTGCCGCCTTGCGCAAAGGCCACAGCAAAACATTGGGGGTCATTGTACCGCACATCAAAGGCTACTTCTTTCCGGCCGTGATGAATGGCATTGAGAAGGTAGCTACTCGTGAGGGCTTCAACGTGCTTCTGTGCCAATCAAACGAAGATCTTTCCCGGGAAAAGCGCAACATTGAGGCCCTGCTGGCCGCTCAGGTTGAGGGCATTCTGGTATCGGTTTCTGCCAATACTCAAACAGATTTGCAGCATTTTGAGCAGGTGCGCCAGCAAGGGGTGCCCCTCGTGTTTTTTGATCGGGTGCCAGAGCTGCCCCAAAGCATGGCCGTTATCTTGGATGATTTTCAGGGTGCCTACCAGGCTGTGCGCCACCTCATTGAACAGGGCTGCACGCGCATTGCGCACTTGGCCGGCCCCCAGCACCTTAACACCAGCCGCAACCGTTTCCTTGGCTACAAAGCTGCCTTGGAAGCGCACGGCCTGCCTTACCAGGAAGAAGAGCAAGTGTATTCCCTGCCGGCCCTCACCCATGAGGCCGGCCGCCTGGGCATGCAGCACCTGCTGGCCCTCGACCCACCCCTCGATGGGGTATTTGCCGCCTACGCTATTCCCTCGGTGGGGGCACTGGAAGTATTGCGCGAAAAGGCAATCAGAGTACCGCAGGATATTGCGTTTGCCTGCTTCAGCAATGAGCCCTTCACTACCATGACCCAACCCCAAATGACGGTAGTAGACCAGCGGGCAGAGCAGATGGGCGAAACGGCTGTGCGCCTGTTTTTGCAGCTGCTCAAGCGTGGCCCCTCCTACGTGCCGCCCCACCTCATTCTGAAGCCTGAGCTTATCATCCGAGACTCTTCTCTGCATCTTTCGCATGAGCCGCGGGAGCCGCGCTAGCACCGCTACAGTGGCCTAGGCCCCTCACGGGGCATTTTTACTTGCTTGTATTATTCTCTCCCCTTCACATTCCGCTCTATGAGTTCTGACCTGTCTAAACAGGAGCTGTTTCAACAGACTGAGCACCAGCTGCGCCAGCAAGGCTTTGGCATCACGAAGCAAGACCAAACGCGCCCCTGGGGTGGCTTTTTTGTGTTAGATGAAGACCAGGCCCAGGCATTTGCCAACATCTATTTTGATGGCTTATCGGTGGATAACCTGCGAATTTCCGGTAAGCTGAGCCCTAAAGTATTGCTGGTAGCGCCTCACCAGCGCCTCTCGTGGCAGTACCACCACCGCCGCGCCGAAATCTGGCGCGTGGTAAGCGGTACCGTGGGCGTTATCACGAGCCCTACCGATGAAGAAGGCGAGCTGAAAACCTACGGCCCCGGCGAGCAGATTGTGCTGCAACAGGGCGAGCGGCACCGCCTGATAGGCTTAGACGACTGGGGTACCATTGCCGAAATCTGGCAGCACACCGATGCCCAGCAGCCCTCCGACGAAGATGATATTGTGCGGGTGCAGGACGACTTCGGCCGGTAACTGTACCATCACAGCACAACAAAAAAGGTGGCCTACGCTTGTAGGCCACCTTTTTTGTTTTTTATACTGGCCCAGGCCACTTACAACTTCTCGGCCAGGAACCGGGCCGTATGGTTAGTATCCTTAAGCTTTACCATTTCCTCGGGAGTGCCTTCGAACAGCAGGTGGCCACCATTAATGCCGCCCTCCGGGCCGAGGTCAATAACCCAGTCGGCGCACTTAATGATGTCCATATTGTGCTCAATGATGAGCACGGAGTTGCCCTGCTCCACCAGCGCATTGAGCGCTTTCATCAGCTTATTGATATCGTGAAAGTGTAGGCCAGTACTGGGCTCATCGAAGATAAACAAGATCTTATCGTTCTGCAGGGTATTGCCCTTAGTCAGGAACGAGGCCAGCTTCACGCGCTGCGCTTCACCACCGGAAAGCGTATTCGCCGACTGGCCCAGGCGGATGTACCCGAGGCCCACATCATCCAGCGGCTTGAGGCGCTCCACAATCTTTGGCTGGTCTTTGAAGAAGGTGATGCTGTCCTCGATGGTCATTTCCAGCACCTCGTTGATGCTCTTGTCCTGGTACTTCACGTCCAGAATATCCTGCTTGAACTTGCGGCCCTCGCAGGCTTCGCAAGTCAGGTAGATATCAGCCATGAACTGCATCTCAATCTTCACCTGACCCTCGCCCTGGCACACCTCGCAGCGGCCACCTTCAATGTTGAAGCTGAAGTGCGACGGTTTGAAACCGCGCGCCTTGGCCAGCTGCTGATCGGCAAACAGGCTCCGGATGGCGTCGTAGGCCTTCACGTAGGTTACCGGGTTGGAGCGGCTGCTTTTGCCGATGGGGTTCTGATCTACGAACTCCACGTGCGTTACCTGCCCGTTTACCCCCGTGAGGCGGTCGAACTTGCCGGTGGCCTCGCCCGCTCCGCCGCCCAGCTGCTTAAGCAGGGCCGGCGCCAGAATGCGGCGAATCAGCGTAGACTTGCCCGAGCCCGATACACCCGTTACCACCGTCATCACGTTCAACGGAAACTTCACCGAAACGTTCTTGAGGTTGTTTTCGCGGGCACCCGTTAGCTCCAGTGCATTGCGCCAGGGGCGGCGCGTTGTGGGCACCGCCACCTCCAGCTTGCCGCTCAGGTACTGGCCGGTATACGACTTGGTGTCCCGCAGAATTTCCTCGTAGGTACCCTGGAACTGCAGGATACCGCCCCCGCTGCCCGCCTCGGGGCCAATGTCGATGATCTGGTCGGCTTCCTCCATGATCTTCTCCTCGTGCTCCACCACAATTACGGTGTTGCCGAGCTGCTGCAAAGAGCGCAGCACGCCAATCAGCTGCTCGGCATCCTTGGGGTGTAGGCCTATGCTGGGCTCATCGAGAATATACATGGAGCCCACCAGCGCCGAGCCCAGCGACGTAGCCAGCGAAATACGCTGGCTCTCGCCACCCGAGAGCGTACTACTCAGGCGGTTGAGGGTGAGGTAGCCCAGGCCTACGCGGTTCAGGTACTCCAGCCGGTTGGTAACTTCCGTTACCAGGCGCTCGGCCACTTTCGCCTCGTGCTCAGGCAACTCCAGGTTCTGGAAGAACTCAAGCGCCCGGCTTACGGGCAGCAGTACCAGATCGGTAATACTCTGGCCTTGAATTTTGACGTACTGGGCGTCTTTGCGCAGGCGCGTGCCACGGCAGTCGGGGCAGGTGGTGCGGCCCCGGTAGCGGCTTTGCAGCACGCGGTACTGGATTTTGTGGGTTTGAGTAGCCACCCACTTGAAGTAGCTATCCAGGCCCTCGAAATACTTATTGCCCTTCCAGAGCAGGTTGCGCTCAGCTTCACTTAGCTCATTATACGGCCGGTGAATCGGGAAATCGAAGCGAATACCGTTTTTGAGCAGGGGCTTCAGCCACTCGCTCTGCTTATCGGTGCGCCACGGAGCAATAGCGCCTTCGTACACCGTCAGGCTCTTGTCCGGAATCACCAGGTCCTCATCAATGCCCAGCACCGAGCCAAAACCTTCGCAGGTCTGGCAGGCTCCGTAGGGGTTGTTGAAAGAGAAAAAGTTGACGCTGGGCTCCTCAAACACCTCCCCATCCAGCTCAAAGCGGTCGGAGAAGATGCGGGTTTCGTCGTCGAGCTTCACCAGGCAGGTACCGTGGCCCTCAAAGAAAGCCGTTTGCACTGAGTCAGAGAGGCGGAACATCAGATCTTCGTCGCCGGGCTGAATTACGGCTCGGTCAATCATGATGTAGACCTCCCCTTTCACTTCGGGCTGACCTTCGGCAATCAGCTCTTCAATGAAGGCCGTTTCGCCATTCACCACCACGCGGCTGTAGCCTTTCTGCAGCAGCAAGTCCAGCTCCTTGCTCATGGGACGCCCGTCCTCAGCGGGCAGCAGCGGCGAGAGCAGCATCACGCGGGTGCCTTCGGGCAGGTGCATGAGGTAGTCCACCACGTCGGCCACGTTATCCTTGCGGACCTGCTCCCCACTCACGGGCGAGTACGTGCGGCCTACGCGGGCGAAGAGCAGCTTGAGGTAATCGTAAATTTCGGTGCTAGTGCCTACCGTGGAGCGGTTGTTCTTGATGCTGACCTTCTGCTCAATGGCAATGGCCGGCGAGATGCCCCGGATATAATCTACATCGGGCTTATCCATGCGGCCCAGAAACTGGCGGGCGTAGCTGCTGAGGCTCTCCACATACATCCGCTGCCCTTCGGCGTACAGCGTATCAAAGGCCAACGACGACTTGCCCGAACCCGATAGGCCCGTGACAACGATGAATTTATTGCGCGGCAGCGCTACGCTCAGGTTCTTAAGGTTATGAACCCGGGCGTTTTTTATCAGAATAAACTCGCGCGGATCGAGCTGGTCAATGGGGTCGGCCGCCGGGGCGGCTACTTGCAGAACGGAGTTGTCGGCCATAGAACGGGTAAACAGCCGCAGGCCGGGGTTTGGTTTCCAGCCACTGCGGTTTCAATGGGCAAAGGTACGGGGATTGAGAGGTGAGTGAAACCTCAACTCCAGAAACGGATACGTAGCGCCTCACAATTCAGTAACATTGCACTACGCTCTATTTACTGTTTCTCAATGCCGGTTATCAGCCCATTAGCTTCGCTTTATTCTGTTTTATTGGCTGTTCGAGCCAGCGCTGAAGCCAATGCCGCGCTACTGCGCAAAAACGAAGCAGCTACCCGAGCCGCTCTCATCGACCCCGTATTACGGGCGCTTGGCTGGGATACGGCTAATGTGCAGATGGTGGAACCCGAACGGATAATCGGTAGTGAACTGCGGGTAGACTATCTGCTACATGATGCCTCTGGCAACCCGCGCCTGGTGATAGAAGCAAAATGCCTCGGTGCCAGTCTCGATAAACACGGCTATGTAAGCAAAGTCCTGGGCTATGCGCTGGGCTTCAAAGTCCAAACCGTTTTCATTACCGATGGTGTGCAGTGGCACTGCTACTCCAATCTACACAAAGGCAACACCGAAGCCATTACGTTCTCTATAACGGATGATTTACTTCCCGCCGCCCTGCAGTTAATTCAGTGGCTGGATGCCGCTCAAAGTGGCCACGGAATTTCACCAATATTAGCCGACGAAACTATTGGCCTAGCCGTACTACCTGCTGTGGAAGGCATTAATAAGGGTAAATTGGCCTTAGCAGATGTGTTACCTGGCTTCATAGAACTGCAGCAATTAAACCTGCGCCAATTGCCTAACCAGAAACCAAAGCAACTCCGATTGCCTGATGGCACTATCAAGGAGGTGAAAACATGGAAGGATATTTTAGTGGAGACCAGCCTGTACGTGCTCAAACATCAACCTCATGTACCAATCCCCTATCCTGACAAGGCAGGAAAGAAGAAGTTTTTGTTTGACTGGTATAAGCCAGCTCCTGGTATCGGCTATAAGGAAACTACCCTGGGAAGCAGGCCGCTATTCATTTACACTAACTATAGCGCGCCTGACTGTATAAGCAATACCATACATGCCCTGAAACTTGTCCCTACTACTTTTCAGAAAATAGCACCCGCGGTAGCATTCTAGTTTTAGTAGCCCTTACCTCTTCAGTCCCTTTCCCACTACCCGCTTCCACACCACATAGCCAGCAGGCGTCATGTGCAGGCTGTCGGATACGTAGAACTGCGGTTGGGGCCTGCCATTGGGGCCTAGCAAGGGCGTAGCCGTGTCTACGTAGCGCAGGCGCTTGGGGTGAGCCGTAATGTATTCCCGAATAAGACGGTTGGCCTCCTGAACTTTGGGATAGAGCGCCCAGCGAGACGGGCTGGGCTTGATGGCCAGAAACACCAGCGGCACCTTGGGCAGCTTCTGCTGCATCAGTTTCTCAAACGCCAGAAATGACCGGAACACCTCCTGCGGCGTAGCTCCGGAGCCAATGTCGTTGTCGCCCTCATAAAGCACTACCTGCCGGGGGTGGTAGGCCACCACCAGCTTATCGAAGAAGTAGAGAGCATCGGGGAAACGGGAACCGCCGAAGCCGCGGTTCAGTACCGGGCGGCCTGCAAAATCCTGCCGGAGCGTTTCCCACTTCCTGATAGAGGAACTCCCATAGAACAGAATAGGCCTGGCGGGCGGAGGCATAAGACTGTCTTGCCGGGCAAAAGCACGAAGCTCATCGGCCCACTGCACGGGGTTTACTGGCGCGGATGTAGCAGTTTGGGCCCGGCCTGATAAGCTGAGTAACCACAGGCTTATAAGCAGCCCAGCGTAGTAAAACCGAAAAGAGACACGAAGCATATTCAACTACCAAAGATCTGTGAGCTGCCATTGAACCACTCACCGCAAAAATAGTATCTACGAAAACAGCAGTAATAAGAGTATGAGCTAGCTCAATTAGACACATTACGCTCAGGTTGGGGCACCTGCTAGGCCACTCCACTGGCCGTATATAGAAGTATATTTATATATTCACTGGAGAAGTCAAATAACTAATCAGGATGAAGCGACAAATTTCCTGCCTTTTCAGAGCGCATAGGCTATTAGAGGAGGTTCGCTGAAACCTTGGCTAGCAACTCTGCGTCAGGTTTGGTATTTTCCGTTCTTACTGTGCTCTCAGGCGGTAAAATTCCATTCTTGAGTTTAACTTTATGAAGACAGCTTTACATGCGTTTGCCCTCTTTTTATTGCTTTTTGGGCTTCCGTTTATAGCTCTTGCTGGCGAAACTCCTACTCCCGTTCTTAACGGAAAATGGAAGGGGCCGCTAAAGGTGCCAGGTGGCACGCTTGAGCTATTTATTACTCTGGTGCCGCTCTCTAATGGTACCTACTACGCAGCCCTCGATGCCCCCCAGCAGCGCATTAGCCGGATGCCCGCCGAAGTAGAGCTCAAGGGCAACGACCTTACTATTCGCATTGAGCAGGCCGGCAGCCGTTTTGTGGGCAAGGTGAAAGATGCCGGCACCCAATTTACTGGTACCTGGACTCAGCCGGGCCTTTCGGTGCCGCTGGTGCTTACACGGGTGGTAACGGCCGCTACTCCGCTGGCTACGGGCGGCAAAATGCGCCTCACCCCTCCCTACCGCGAAGAAGAAGTTACGTTCACCAACGCCGATGCTAAAATCCGGCTCTCGGGTACTCTTACTATTCCGGCAGGCCCCGGCCCCTTCCCGGCCGTAGCCCTGCTCTCCGATTCCGGCCCTCAAGACCGCAATGCCGAGCAGTATGATTACCATATGTTTGGGATCTTGGCTGACCACCTCACTCGCCGTGGCATTGCCGTACTGCGCTTCGATGACCGTGGGGTAGGGAAGTCTCAAGGCAACTACCTTACCGCTACTACCGCTGACCTGATGGGTGATGCCCAGGCCGCCATAACGTTCCTGCGGGCCCGCAACCTTATCAACCCCGAGCAGATTGGTCTCATTGGGCATGGTGAAGGAGCCAACGTAGCCCTGTTGGCTGCCGCCCAGCCAGGGCTAGGCAAACCAGCTTTTGTAGTGTCGTTAGCGGGTTATGGCCTTACGGGGCGCAATGTGCTGGTGCGCCAGCAACTAGAAATTCTGCGGCTAATTGGGGCTAACCCCGCCCAGGTGAAAGCGGCCCTGGAGTTTCATGAGCGCGTAATTGATATTGTGCGTCAAACGCCCAACGACAACCAGGCCCGCGGCAAAGTGGCGGCCAACCTGCGCCTCAACAACACCGACCTCGACCCACAAATGGCGCGCGCCCGTGCTGCGCAGCTTACCTCGCCCTGGTCGCGCTACTTCCTCGACTTTGATCCTACCCAGAAGCTGCCCGACGTGACCTGCCCGGTGCTGGCCCTCAATGGCACCGCCGATCTGCAGGTAGACCCAGAACATAACCTGTCCATCCTAAAAAAAGGCCTTAAGAATACCAAGGTAAAGTCAGACAAGCTTTCTGGTGTAAACCATTGGTTCCAGCCCGAAACTAAAGACTGGCCCTTGGTGAACGGAGTACAGCAGCCTACTTTTTCTCCCAAGGCCCTGGCTGAAGTGCGTGAGTGGATCTTTGACAACACCACGCGCCCAGCCCCCCTACCCATTACGGAAAGTCGTGACGCGGCACCCAAAATCAAGAAAGTCACCAAAAAGGTGGATAAAGCCGCGCAAGCCAGTCGCTAACGTTCCTGCCCTGCTATAAACCATAAAACCAGAAGGGCCCCCGCTAGGCGGGGGCCCTTCTGGTGCCGGTCCTGTAATTATCTGGCCCCTGCTGAGAGTGCCTAGGGTGGCCTAATAAGGTGTTTGTTGATCCTGGTGCTTTCTGGCAGTTGAAATTATTTAGAAGGCGCGGCTATGTTGACTTGGTTTTTCAAAAGAATTTGTTAACAACTTCAGGCTTATCCACAGACTTATCCACATTTGTGAGGCAAGTCAGCTTTTCGCTAGGCTTTCACTGGCTGCGGAGTCATATCAAGCTTGCGCAGTTTATCGGCTTTTAGGGCGGTAATGGCCACAACTACCATCGTCATCACGCCCCCAAATATCACCGACGGCACCACCCCCATTAGCTTGGCCGTTGCCCCTGACTCAAAGGACCCAATCTCGTTAGAGGAGCCAATAAAAATATTGTTTACAGCCGATACGCGGCCTTTCATATGCTCGGGGGTGAAGGTATGCAGCAGTGTGGAGCGAACAATTACTGACACGGAATCGAAGACGCCCGTTAGGAAGAGCAGGAACAATGACAGCCAGAAACTGGTGGATACCGCAAAGCAGATGGTAGCCAGCCCAAACCCTCCCACGGCCCACAGCAGCTTACGCCCCGCGTGGTGGCGCAGGGGGAAATAGGTCAGGAAAGCCGCCATCAGTACTGAGCCCACAGCCGGGGCTGCTTCGAGGTGGCCTAGGCCAGCGGCGCCCACCTTGAGTATATCCACGGCAAATACGGGCAGCAGGGCCACGGCTCCTCCAAACAACACGGCAAACAAATCCAGCGAAAGCGCGGCCAGCACCAACTGATTGTTCCAGATAAAGCGTAGGCCACTAAGCACGCTGTCTTGCAGACCAAGCCGCTCGCCAACCAGCTCAGGCAGTGGCCTAGAGGCAATAGCAATAAACTGCACCAGTGCTATGGCTAGCAGCCCGGTAGCTACCAGGTAAGAGTTTCCTACATCAAGGTGGGCAATAAGGTAACCGCCCACCGCGGGCCCCAGCACGGCTGCCGCCTGATAGGTGGTGCTGTTCCAGGTGATGGCGTTGGCCAGTTTCTCCCGGCTGGGCAATAACTGTGGCATAAAGGAGAACAGCGCCGGGCCCAGAAACCCGCGGGCAATACCGCTCACAAAAATTACGCTGTAGAGGGGCAATGTAAACCAAGCTCCTTTGGCCAGCAGCGGCAAGCCAGTCGGCGAGGCGAAGAAAGCCAGCGCCGCGGCACACAATACCAGCGCCCCCACCGTTGCCACAATGATGTTCTTCCGACGCACGGAGTCGGCTACGTGACCGGCGTAGAGTGATACGGCAATGCTAGGAATGGCTTCCGTTAGGCCGATGAGGCCCAAAGCCAAGGGGTCGTTGGTGAGCTTGAATATCTGCCAGGCCACTACCAACCCCTGAATGCGAGTGGCCACGGTGAGAAGAATACGGGCAGATATAAGACGGCGAAAATCAGGAATCCGCAGCGCGGCGTAGGGGTCGTGGCGCAGAGCCGAATCAGGAGCAGACATAGCAGGCAGCCGAGGTAAAGCGACTAACCGCAAAGGTAACCCCAAACCAGGGGGCCAGAAACTGAACGGTGGCAAATTAGAAGGTTCTAAGGCTAGGCCCCTTCCCGCAAGTAGCTGAGCCATTCTGGTAATGAAGCCGTATACACGGAGTGTTGTTCGCCCTCCTGCTGCTCCAAACACCCAGCCAATGCCCGATTCCAATCTGTTGTCGCCGCCTGATTCCGTTGAGCTTCACTACCGCAAAGACCTGCAGATATTAACTGCGCGCTGGCTACGCCCGATTACCGGTCCTGAGCTGGTGCACGGCTATGAGGCCGCCTTGGTTAAAGCCCGGCAGCACCGCGCCCGTTATTGGCTGCTCGACGTGCGCGGACGTGGCCCCGCCTCTGAAGACGACACAGATTGGGTATTGAGTGAGTTTTTCCCGCGGCTGCCCTCGCAGTTGGGCGGCCGGGTGTATGTCTGCTTTTTGCTGGCCGCATCCCAGCTCAGCGCTTCCGAGCAAGAAGCGGGCGCCCCGCTTGTGGCCAATGAGCATTACCACGTGCGCCTGTTCGCGGCTGAGGCGCCGGCCCTGGCCTGGCTAGCACGGCGCCAAGATTTTGAAAGCGCCTGAGCAGTAGCCGCACTATTTCCCTCTGTTCTCCTTCCCTCTCTTCTTATGCATACTTTCCAACTCCTTACCCGACTGGCTTTCTGTAGCATTCTTTTGCTGGTCACTGCCGCCTTCTCTGAAGCTGTTGCCCAAGCCAGCCCGGCATCTATCCCCACGGTAGATCTGAAAGATGGGGCGTATCGTCGCAATGGCCTGGTTATGCGTCTACAAGCCGGGCAGGCAACTCGTCTTTCTGCCCCCATGCGCTTCGACAATGGCCTTACACTTCGCCCCGATGGCATTATGGTAAGCAAGGACGGCACCCGCCAGCTTCTCGAGGAAGGGCGGGCACTCAACATGCAGGGCCAGATTGTAAATCTGCGCGACGATATGAAAACCGCTGCCGCCATTGAACGCCACGACCAGCAGGTAACCGGCGCTAAACCTACAGTGATTATCACGCCCGCTCCTAACACCACCGTGGCCCCTGAGGTGCTAGCAGCCTTACAGCGCACCGAAGAGCGATTAGCCACTCTACAACAGTTAACTGTACTGCTGAATGAGCGCGCTGCGAGTATGAGCGGCACCAGCCCTGAAAGCCAGACGCTCGACAGCAAAATTCAGGAACTGCAGTCCAAACTTCGGCCTTAGCGCCTAACTCTTCTGCTGATTGAAAAAGCCCGCTTTGGCGGGCTTTTTGCTGCCTAAAATATTTTTTCTACTTAAGTGCTGGGTAAGATTTGGTTGTTTTGAAACAAAAAATTAGGCATTCAAAATATTTAATTCTTTGGTTTTCAGTTATTGAAAATATTTTTTCAGGAAGTCATTTACCCATTGTGTTTGGCCTGCTAGTTTTCTACATTTGATTTTGGCAAGCGCCCTTCATTTCTTCTTCATTCAGAGTCTTCACCCCGCAACTGCACTATATGGCCTAAAGCTCTACGCCCCTTAATTCTCGTAGCCTTTATGGAAACCATGCAGCCGAGCGACTCTGCTCTGATATCGCGTTACATTGCCGGGCAGGAAGAAGCCTTCGCTCTCCTGCTTGAGCGTCACAAATCCCGGGTATTTACCACTATCATGCTTATCGTGCGCGATGAGGATGTAGCTGAAGACCTCTTACAGGATACCTTCATTAAGGCTATCCACACTATGAAAAGCGGACGGTACAACGAGGAAGGAAAATTTTCTTCCTGGATCTGCCGTATTGCGCATAATTTGGCCATTGACTTCTTCCGGCGGGAAAAACGTAGTCCTTTGTTGAATCTGGACACAACAAGTCATGCCTTTAATTCGTTGTCGTTGGCAGAAGAGGGTGCCGAAGCTATCCTCACGCGGGAGGAAACTCACGCGCGGCTTCGGGAGCTGATTCAGGAGCTGCCCACGGCGCAGAAAGAAGTCCTGATCATGCGTCATTACGGCGACATGAGCTTTCAGGAAATAGCCGACGCGACGGGGGTGAGCATTAATACTGCGTTAGGGCGTATGCGCTACGCGCTCATCAATCTGCGGAAGAAGATGGCCGCACAACCCGTTTTCTATGATCAAAACCTTACCCCACGAGAAACTGCTCCGGTACGTATACAACGAATTGCCGGCTGATCAGCAACAAGAAGTAGAACAGTCGTTGCAGCACGACCCGGAGCTGGCCGCTACCTGCGCCGATATGCTGCTGGCTCAGCGCCTGCTCAACGGTGTGCAGCGTACTCCCAGCCAAAAGACTACTGATTCTATTCTGCAGTACTCCCGCACCTTCCTGAAAGCGGGGTAAGAGAAAGGGGAAGTATATCATCATCCTGCCATGCGTAGCCTGCCTGCTCCCGCTCTGGAGCCAGCAAGTATGCGTGGCAGGATGACGTGTTTTTGCCGTTTATTTGCGGCTCTCTTTGTTTTGCCTACCGTATGCGTAAACCTGAGCGGTTCCGCCACTTCCTCGAGTACTTTACCACCCACTTTCCGGAACCGGAAACGGAGCTCGTTTACACTAACCCCTACGAGCTTATTGTGGCCGTGGTGCTCAGTGCCCAGTGCACTGATAAACGCGTGAACCAGGTAATGCCAGCTCTGCTGGAGCAGTTTCCTACGCCCGCACATTTAGCCGCCGCCACACCGGAAGAGGTATTTCCGTTCATCCGGAGTGTATCTTATCCCAACAACAAGGCCAAGCACCTTGCGGGGTTAGGGCGCTTGCTGGTGTCAGACTTCAACGGAGAGGTACCCAGCACTATTGAAGAGTTGCAGCGCTTGCCTGGCGTAGGCCGCAAAACGGCTAACGTGGTAGTATCGGTTATCTACAACCAGCCCGCCATGGCCGTGGATACGCACGTGTTCCGGGTGTCGCATCGGCTAGGCCTGGTATCGCGCACGGCCACTACGCCGCTGGCGGTAGAGAAGGAATTGGTACGGTACATTCCGGAAGCTGTAATTCCGAAGGCGCATCACTGGCTTATTTTGCACGGACGTTATATCTGCGTGGCTCGCAACCCGAAGTGCGGTATCTGCCCCCTGAAAAGCTGGTGCAAGTACTACGCTGAAGTGGTTGTGAAATCAGCCCCGGCGCCTAAAAAAGGCCTATTAAAGGGCATTGATCCAGCCTCACTCTCACCTGATAGCACAACATAGTTTATAACTAGTTTTAGACAGCACAAAACCTGACAACCGAGAGTTTGCCTTACCCTATGCAAGCTATTGGGCCGCTGCCTTCTCTAAAATCTGCTGCATTTGAATTGCCAGCTGTTCCCGGTTAAACGCCTCATGGGCCACTCGCTTGCCGGCCTCGCCAGCAGCATGGCGCTGCTCATCATGCTGCATCATAGCTGCTATTCTGGTAGCTAATGCCGGGGCATCACTGGCCGGGGAGTACCAACCGCAGCGGTGCATTTCTACCAGTTCTCTCGTCCAGCCACTGTTTGTGACGATAACCGGCGTACCTACCGCCAGGCTATCATAGAACTTAGCCGGAGAGTTGCTATCCAGCACGGGCAGGCCTAGAAAGGACACGACCGATACCTCTGCCAGCCGGAACCACTTAAATACCTCGTGCCGGGGTTGGGGCGGCACTACCCGAATGGCCGGACACCGATCTGCCGCCTCGCGTAGACGCGGCTCGTCAAACCCATGCCCCATAAACAGCCATACTACATCGGGTAGGCGCGGTGCCAGTTGTTCTGCGGTGGCAATGAGTGCCGGAATGTCGTTGGCACGCCCGAAAGTGCCAGCGTAGAGTACCACCCGACGACCAATCAGGTTATACTCGGTGCGCAAGGCCTCAGTGGCCTCAGCAGTAGCCTGGGCAGCCAAATCGAGGTCAGTACCGTTCCAGATAGTAGTGACTTTAGACTCCGGCAGGCCTAGGCCACGCACGTAGTCCGTCATGTCGGGGGAAAGCGTTACCGTATGCTGCGCCGACTCATACAGGCCCCTCTCCAGAGCAAACAAACGCTCCTGAGCCAGCTTACTCGGCACTGCTCCCATAGCAATCGGGAAGGATGGCCACAGGTCCTGCACCTCAAACACCCACGGCACCCGCCGCCACCGTGCCACCTGTGCCGCAGCCCACGCCGCCGTCAGGGGCGTGCTGATACCCCAGATTACATCGGGCTTATCTATTTTGAGCCCTTCTTTCAGGGCATACGCTGCGTACTTTCCAAAGGATAGTACACGCCGCGCAACGCCCATACGGTTGTCGTAGGCCACATCTGCGGCCCGCATTTCTACGCCATCGGGCAGCCAGGGATATTGCTGCGTAAGGCGCTGCGCCTCCCAGGTGCGCGTGGTAATCAGCGTAATGCGGTGGGTGCGGGCAATATGCTTTAGCAGCGAGTAATGCCGACTGGTAGCGGGGCAGTCGGGGTTGGTGTGATACTGGCTGAAGACGGCAATGTGCACGAGCGGTCAGGTTAACCGAAGAAAAGAGAACCGCACCAAGGTGCTGCCATTCAAGTGGCCTAGCGCTCGGCGCGGCGCGGCTTAGGCCGGTACTTCGACTGCGTAAGGATGCGTTGAGAGTTTTGCTCGGCCATCAGCTGCTTCAGCGTCACGTTGGGGTGCTCCGCCATGTATTTACGCACAATTTGCCAGCCAATCCACGCCCCTACCCTACCAGGGCAGGTTTTATCAATCTCAGGAATGTTGGGCCGCTCACCCACGTATTTCTGGATAGTAAAGGGAGCCGTATTATACAGCAGATTCTTCTCGATAAAGTGCGCCCAGATTTTACCCTCGTTAAACACTACTCCTGCCATTTCTTTATCGGTGTAGCCTATCAGCAGGGAATCAGGAGTGCAGGGCAGCATCTTTTCGGCGAAATACAGCGACTTTCCAAACTGCACCATCTCGCCCAACATGGTCTGGTTGGTGAGCTGCTTCTGATTGTATTTGCTGCTGATGGCCAGCGCTACGGTAGGCACTACGTAAGGCTTGGTGTAGCGGCGCAGAATATAGCCGGGCACATTAGGCCGATAGGCAGCCTTCGGGCCCACAAAAAAATCGGTGCTGATGACCAGCAGACTGTCATTCACAAACAAATCCTGGCTGAGCCCGCTAACGAATGTTTTCACGGGTGGCACCCGGAAATCTGGGAAGTAGAACCGGATGTGCTGAAACAGTGGCTTCAGCTCTGCCGCTAACGCGCCCGTATCCTGAAACGTGCTATCGGCCTGGTGGCCTAGCTTCCGCAGGCCTGGGTTGGTAGCCAAACGAGCAAGCGTGTTGCTGAGCACTCCGGCCGGGTACTGGCTGCTTTGCAGAAACTGCCGGGCAAAAAGGCCATTTCGCGCAATGAAGGCGTTGGCATCAGCGGGGGTTTTAATCTGAAAAAAGGGGTTTTCCAGCCGCTCAATCTGTAGCGACACATCAATTTTCGCAACCTCCGGGTTTATTTCGCACTTCTCCGTTTTGGAGGTGCAATTAGGCAAAGCCAGTATCGTTAAACTCAGGACGGCCGCCAGCCAGGGGCGTATACGGGCAGGAATGTGCATTGCGCTTCTATATTTACGGCGAAATTAGCCAAAACGAAACGCCGGATGGCTGTCTTTCGTGTTTTGCTCATCGTACTTCTGCAATTGATATGAAAAAAGCACTGCTCGCCCTCTTTTGCATCGGCGCTTCTGCCGGGGCTGCATCCGCGCAAGTTGAAATAGGGTTGAAGGTTTCGCCCTCCATTACCAGCCTCCGCACTGATTCTCCGGCCCAGTATGGCTTTCAGAGAAATGGCAGTAAAGTAGGCTTCGGAGGCGGCCTGATTGTAGACTATTTCTTTGGTCAGAACTACGCCTTCAGCACAGGCCTACAACTCACCGGTAAGGGTGGTAAGTTCTTGTTCCTCGACCCCGACACGGGCCGCCGGGTGGAGCAGAAACTAGGCATTCAGTACCTGGAGCTGCCGGTTACCATGAAGCTCTTTACCAACGACATTGCCACCGATACGAAGCTGTACTTTCAGCTGGGTGGCACAATAGGCGGTGCTATTGCGGCTAAAATCGACGGCGACAAGCGGTATACCGATCCTTCCACTGGTAAAGAAAGCAAAGCCTTCGACCACGTTATCATTCCCGACGCCGGGGTTTTGCTGGGCTTTGGTACCGAGTACCAGGTAGGCCAGAGCACCAAGGTATTTGCGGGGGTGAGCTACCACCGCGGCCTCGTAAATATTGAGAAGTACTACGACAAGCAACGTAACTTCTCAGAGGTCAGCCTGAAGAACAGCGAATTTGCCCTTGACCTGGGTATTAAGTTTTAGACCAGTCAGGCTGTTATTGCGAGTAGAGCGAGGAATCTGGGTTTGGCCTCTAGGCCTGTTGTCTGAGTACTCGCTCTGGTCGCAAAGGTAGTTTTAGGCCACTCTAGGCCACTAAACAAAAAGCCCGCGTTGCTCTCAGCAGCGCGGGCTTTTCTTCTATCAGGAGGAGTTTTCTCGCAGAAAAAATCCGTCAGTCAATTATTTCAATTTCCCGGTCCTGCAACCGGCTCATGGCCGCCGCGGCTGAGTGCAGCTCGATTTCCTCGCCGTGCTCATCCTCGATGCGGTAATCTGTGAGGCCCAGACTAGTGTCTTTCATCACTTTTACCCACTTATAATACTTCAAATACCATTTCATCTGTCTGCTTACCAAGCCTTTGGTGTAGTAAGCGTGCAGGAATGGGTGCACATTGAGCGTAATACCCGACTGATTCTGGGTTACCAGTAGGTCCTCAATGCTGTTCTCAATTTCGTCGGTTACTAGGATAGACGCCGAAATCTTACCCGTGCCGCCGCAGGTGGGGCAAACCTCACCGGTCACGATGTTTTCGACAGGCCGAACGCGCTGCCGGGTAATCTGAAGCAGGCCAAATTTCGTGATGGGTAGAATTGTGAAGCGCGCCTTGTCGTGCTTCATGATGTCGCGCACGGCATCTTCTACTTTCTTGCGGCTCTCCGCCGACTTCATATCAATGAAGTCAACGACGATAATACCGCCCATATCGCGCAGCCGAAGCTGGCGGGCTACTTCCCGGGCGGCTGAGAGGTTCACGTGCAGGGCTGTGGCCTCTTGGTCGCCTTCTTGGTTGCTCTTGTTACCGGAGTTCACGTCAATGACGTGCAGGGCCTCCGTATGCTCAATTACGAGGTAGCCGCCACCGGGCACCGTTACGGTTTTGCCAAACAGGGTCTTGAGCTGTTTCTCAATTCCCTGGCTTTCAAACACCTTCACTTTGCCGGTGTGTAGCTTCAGCAGGCCAAGCTTATCGGGCGCAATCTGCTGCAGGTAACTCCGCATTTCCTCGTACATGGGCGCCGCATCTACCGTAATGGCATCAAACGACTCGTTGAGCATGTCGCGCAACATGGAGCTGGTGCGGCCCAGCTCCCCCAGCACCTTATCGTTCGGCTTGGCTGTACGCAGGGTTTGGAAGAGCTTGTCCCACTTCTCCACCATGTTCTGCATATCCTTGTCGAGCTCAGCCACCTCCCGGCCTTCGGCCACGGTGCGGATGATTACGCCAAAATTATCGGGTTTAATAGAAGCAATGAGCCGCTTAAGCCGCTCCCGCTCCGATTTGCTGACGATTTTCTTGGATACGCTGATGGTATTGGAAAATGGCACCAGTACCAGATACCGGCCCGCCATGGAGATATCCGTGGACAGGCGCGGGCCCTTGGTAGAAATAGGCTCCTTTACAATTTGAACCAGCATCTGCTGGCCCTTCTTAAGCGTGCTGTCGATTTTACCGACTTTGTCGAGCGTCCCATCAAACTGGAAAGTTTTCAGAGGGCCGACGGTTATTTTCTGCGATTGAACGCCCTTTACCCACTTCGTCAGGGAGGGATAATTCTCTCCCAGGTCGCCGTAGTGTAAGAAGGCATCCTTTTGGTACCCAATGTCAATGAACGCGGCGTTCAGACCGGGCATAACTTTCTTGACCGTGCCCAGGAAAATGTCACCAACTGAGTAAGCGGTGTCGTTGCGGTCGAAATGATATTCGATGAGCCGCTTGTCCTGTAGCAGGGCAATCCGTTCTCCGTCCTGAGTAGAATTAATGATTAATTCGTTACTCAATGGATTAAGCGGTTAGAGCAGTATCTGGCAAGTATGGCCTAGCGGTTATGGATTCCCCCGAAACCCGCAAAGGGAAGCCAGCGCACAAGGCGCCGGCTTCCCTTTCGAGCCACGGGGAAAGCATACATCTGGCCACTCTCTGGATACTAAGTGAGAGATAGAAGAGTGCTTTTTCTATGTTAGAAAAGCACCAACGAGCAAACCCCGGAAGGATTACTTCTTCTTGTGACGGTTCTTGCGCAGACGCTTCTTCCGCTTGTGAGTGGCAATCTTATGACGCTTTCTCTTTTTACCGCAAGGCATGATGTTGTGGGTTAGATGAGTGAATTGATTTGATTTCTTTTATTGTTGACTGCTCCTGTGCAGGTACACTTACCTGCCTGAAGAATAGCTAACAAGTACTATTGCAGCTTTTGAAGTTGCTCATCCACTGAAGCGGCTAGGCCCGGATCGGTGCTGAGACTCTTGGCTTTCTGGAAGGCCTGACGGGCTCCCTCTTTCACGCCAGTTTGAGCTAACGCGACGCCAAGATAAAACTGTCCGTTGACGTTTTCAGGATTTACTTTAGTTAGCTCTTGAAAACGTTCAACCGCTTTGTCGAACTGATTGCTCTGAATAGCCAGTAAACCAAGGTTATACAATACCTTTTCGTTGCGCGGATCCACGGCCAGCACTTCGCGTAGCAACGTGATACCCTGCACCGGGTTAGAGCTAGCCATCAGCGCCATACCCAAATTGGTTTTGGCGTCGAGGTTGTCGGGGTTGTTCTTCAACACTCGCCCGTACAGTTCCTCACACTTGGCACCCAGCATTTTCTGCCGCTCCTCCGTAGTTGCAAAGCTATACGCTTCGAAATACTGATCGGCGGCCCGCTTCCAGGCCTGCTCGCCGGGGCGAGTCAGGGCTACTTGCTCCAGATAGTAGCCAGCACTGTCAAAACGCTCAATGGCTTTGTACTTGTCGGCCAGTTCAGTAGCCAGCCGTAGCTTAGCGCCTAATTCTGCTTCCGCGTTGTACTTGGCAAGCAGCGTGTTAATTTCCTGACGTTTAGCCGGAGCCACCGTCATGTGCGGCTGCTCGGCTGTTGCCCCTTCGGGCTTGCCCATCATATCCACAGAAGCCGTAGAGGGAGCTGCTGCGCCGTTATCGCGGTTAGCTGTACGGGCAGCGTCCTGAGCAAGTTCACCTTTTCCTGCTTTGGGCTTCACAATCACCTTGGGCAGCAAAAACAAACCGGCCACTAGGGCCACCGCCAAGGCGAGAAGTATTAGTTGATGCTTTGAGGAGTTACGCGCCATTAGCAGGGAAAAACGCAGACCGCCGGGCCTCCGGAAAAGGAGGCCCGGCGGCACTGCCGACATCGAATAATAAAAGCGACTTAGGCGCTAGCCAGTGCTTTGATTTTCTTGCTGTTCTTGATCTTGCCGATGAAGGTCTTGGAGGGCTTAAAGCTCGGGATGAAGTGCTCGTCGATAATGATCGACGTGTTTTTCGAGATGTTGCGGGCTACTTTCTTCGCGCGTTTCTTGTTAACGAAGCTGCCAAAGCCGCGCACGTAGATGTTGTTGCCATCGGCCATCGAATCCTTCACAACTTTGAAGAAGGCTTCTACGGTAGCCGAAACGTCTGCTTTCTCAATGCCGGTTTTGTCAGCAATTTCGGCGATTACTTCTGCTTTAGTCACGCTGGTAAGTGTACTAGGGAGGTGAAAAATATGTGCTTGGCAAATGTTGCCTTCCTCAAAACGTAAGCACTTGCCCGGTAAGGCGTTGCTTATGTTTTGAGGGGCACAAAGGTAACCCCCTTTTTTGGTTTTACAACAGATTTCGCAGCATTCGCCACCGCTTCCTAGGTTGCATCCAACTATTTCTTTCTCAAAGCCTTGAGTTCAATTCTTTCTACCTCCCCCCAACCCTGGTTTGCGCAACGTTTATTGGACTGGTACCCGCGCCACCGCCGCGACCTGCCCTGGCGGAACACGCGCAACCCATATGCCATCTGGCTTTCCGAAGTAATCCTGCAGCAAACCCGTGTGAAACAAGGGCTACCGTATTACCTCGATTTTATTACCTCCTACCCAACCGTACAGGAACTGGCAGCCGCCCCCCCGGATGAGGTGCTGCGGCACTGGCAGGGCCTGGGCTATTATTCGCGGGCCCGGAACATGCACCATACGGCCCAGCAGGTAGCGGGAGAATACAATGGCCAATTTCCTAGCTCTTATGCTGAGTTGCTGAAGCTACGCGGTGTAGGCCAGTATACCGCTGCGGCTATTGCCTCGTTTGCCTATGATGAGAAAGTAGCCGTGCTCGATGGCAACGTGTTCCGGGTGCTGGCCCGCGTGTTTGGCGTAACGCAGGATATTGCCGCTCCCGCCAGCCGCAAGATTTTCCAGCAGCTCGCCGATACGCTCATTCCGGCCGACCAGCCGGCGGAGTTCAACCAGGCTATTATGGAGTTTGGCGCTATTCAGTGTACGCCCGCCAAGCCCGATTGCCTGTTTTGTCCGCTCCAGACGGAGTGCTATGCTTTTCAGCACGGCATGGTGCAGGAGCTTCCCGTCAAGAGCAAGGCCAAAGCCGCCCGCACCCGCTATTTCCACTACCTCGTGTTGCGCCACAACGATACCGTTTATATGAGGAAGCGTGGCCCCAAAGACATCTGGGAAGGCCTATACGATTTCGCACTTCAAGAAACAGGCTCAGCGGAGTTGTCTGTGGCCTCCGTAGTCAACGCAGTAGAAGCAGTAGGGGGCCGGTTGGCTACGGATCGGGCAGAAGAGCCTACCACTGCTATGCGTCACATTCTAAGTCATCAGAAAGTAGAGGCTCGCTTCCACCCTATATGGCTTTCAGAACCCTTGGACGTAAAGGCGGCCGGGGCGGCCGGCTTAGTGGCCTACAGTGCTACTGATATTGAACGGCTGCCTAAGCCCGTAATCATCACTAATTTTATTAGCAATCTATCGTTTTAACTTGCCAAGTATATTGGAATAAAGCTGTGATTTTTGTATCTTTATACCTGACAATTATCTCTCTTTTCTCTTCTAACGACTAATTATTTACATCATGGCAAGCGTCAACAAAGTCATTCTCGTAGGCCACTTAGGTAAAGACCCCGAAGTTCGTCATCTGGAAGGTGGCAACTCGGTGGCGAACTTTACCATGGCTACTAATGAGTACTATAAAGACAAGCAAGGCACCCGAGTAGAGCGTACTGAGTGGCACAACATTGCCGCGTGGCGCAATCTGGCGGAGCTAGCTGAAAAGTACCTGCGCAAGGGCCACCAGGTATATGTGGAGGGCCGGATCCGGACTCGTCAGTACCAGGATAAGGATAATCAAACCCGCTACATCACGGAAATCATTGCGGAGGAAATTACTATGCTGAGCAGTGGTCGTGCTGCTGGCGCTGAAGCCCAGCCGGTTACTGCCGCTGCTGCCGAGGAGCCTACCACTTTCCGGCAGGAACCAGAACTGAATCAATTGCCGTTTTAGAGATCTAGCGCCCTGCATTTCATAAGCCCCGGCCTGGCGCCGGGGCTTTTTGCGTGATAAGAGCAATATATATTGTGCTAGGCCAGTTGAAGCAGCCTCTGCTTAAAGATCACGGCTAACTGGCCTAGTGAGGCTATACTGCTTCGCGCTGCAAGTGTGCTACCTTTGAGTATTCATTCTGATTTGCTTGGCATGGCCGATTTTCGAATTCTGCGCGGATGGGGCGCTGTACTTACGCTGCTAGGCTTAGCGGCGAGCTGCACCTCTGCCCCGGACTTTACGCCCAAGCCGAAAGGCTACAACCGTATTGATTTGCCCCCGCACGCCTACCAACAGCTGGCGCCCGGCCACCCGTACACGTTTCAGTATTCGCGCTACGCCAAAATCCTTCGTGATTCCTCTTATCTGGCGCAGCCGCACTGGATCAATGTGTACTACCCGCAGCTACATGCCAACGTACAGATTACCTACGCCAACCTCCAGCGCAACAAGCAGCTCAGCAATAAATTACTGGAGGATGCCCGCAAGCTTACCAGCAAGCACCAGATTAAGGCCACGGCTATTGATGAAAGCGTGCTGAAAACGCCTAATGGCATGCGGGTAGCGGTATTCGAGTTGCAGGGTGATGTTCCCAGCCAGTTCCAGTTTTACACCACCGATAGCACGAAGAACTTTTTCCGCGGAGCCCTTTACTTCCGGACCGCCACCGCCAACGACTCCTTGGCGCCGGTCATCGACTACGTGAAGAAAGACATTGTGCAACTGCTCAATACGCTGAAGTATCAATGAGCAATGGGCAATGAGTAATGAAGAGCGGCCAAATGGTACAGTTCATTACTCATACCTCATTCCTCATTCCTCACTGATTCATGAGTAACTTCTTTCAAACCAAACTCGAGTATCTGCGCGGAGTAGGATTGCAGCGGGCTCAGCTTTTGCAAAAAGAGCTAGGCCTCTTCACCTACGGCGACCTTATTCAGCGGTACCCGTTCCGCTACCTCGACCGTACTCAGTTTTATAACATCTGTGACCTGCACGACGACCTCCCCTATGTGCAGGTAAAGGGTATTCTGCGGAACCGTGAGGTGGTGGGCGAAGGCCCCAAGAAGCGCATGGTAGCCAAAATTGCCGATGCCAGTGGGGAGCTGGATCTGGTATGGTTCAAGGGCGTGAACTATCTGGAGAAGATCATCAAGAATCATCAGGAGTACATCGTGTTCGGTAAGCCCACGATGTTTAACAGCCGCCCCCAAATGGCGCACCCTGAGCTGGAGGAAGTAACGGAGGCCAAAGCTGGCCAGAGCTACCTGCAGCCCGTTTACAACACTACCGAGAAGCTCAAGAACTATCACCGCGTTGATAGTAAGGCCATTGGCCGGATGGTATTCGACCTGCTCAAGATTGCCCTGCCGCAGGTACACGAGAACCTCTCGCAGGATTTGATTCGGCAGTACGGACTGATGGATAAGGCTATGGCCTACCAGCAGATCCACTTCCCGCAAAGCACCGATTTGCTGCAGGCCGCGCGGTTCCGGCTGAAGTTTGAAGAGCTGTTTTACGTGCAGCTAAAGCTCCTGCGCCAGAAAACCCAGCGCAAGGTGGAGCTGGCGGGCCAGATCTTCAGAGAGGTACCATCTCTGGTGCACTTCTATAAGAACGTGATGCCTTTTGACCTCACTGGAGCTCAAAAGCGCGTAATCCACGATATCTACAAGGATTTCTGCTCTGGCAAGCAGATGAACCGCTTGCTACAAGGCGATGTAGGCTCGGGCAAAACCATTGTGGCCTTCATCAGCATGCTCATGGCCGCCGACAACGGCGCGCAAAGCTGCCTGATGGCCCCCACCGAGATTCTGGCCGATCAGCATTACGTGGGCCTCAAGGAATATGCTGATTTGCTAGGCCTGCGCATTGGCAAGCTCACCGGCAGCACCCGCACCGCTGAGCGGCGCGTGCTGCACGAGCAGCTGCGCAGTGGCGAGATGCACATGCTGGTGGGCACCCACGCCCTGCTAGAGGATGTGGTGCAGTTCCGCAACCTGGGCCTCACCATCATGGATGAGCAGCACCGCTTTGGGGTGGCTCAACGCTCAAAGCTGTGGCAAAAGAACCCGCACGTAATTCCGCACGTGCTCGTAATGACGGCCACGCCCATCCCGCGCACGCTGGCCATGACGCTCTACGGCGACCTGGACGTATCAGTAATTGATGAGCTGCCGGCCGGTCGTAAGCCCATTGTCACGGTGCACCGCTTTGATGCCAACCGGCTTAAGGTGTTCCAATTCCTTCGCGACCAGATTAACGTGGGCCGCCAAGTATACATTGTGTATCCGCTGATTGAGGAAAGCGAGGCCATGGCCGACTACAAGGACCTGATGGATGGCTACGAGAGTATTGCCCGCGCCTTCCCCGAGTTCCAGATCAGTATTGTGCACGGCCGCATGAGTGCCGCCGAAAAGGATGCTGAAATGCAGCGCTTCGTGAAGAAGGAGACCCAGATTATGGTGGCAACCACCGTAATCGAGGTAGGCGTGAATGTGCCCAATGCTTCCGTAATGGTCATTGAAAGCACTGAGCGGTTTGGTCTTTCCCAACTGCACCAGCTACGTGGCCGCGTGGGTAGGGGCGCTGAGCAGAGCTACTGCATCCTGATGTCGGGCTATAAGCTAAGTAAAGACTCCCGCACCCGCATTGAGACCATGGTGCGCACCAACAACGGGTTTGAAATTGCCGACATCGACCTGAAGTTACGTGGTCCCGGCGACCTGATGGGCACCCAACAAAGCGGGGTGCTTGACCTACTTATTGCTGATCTGGCCAATGATGGGCGGATTCTCACCGAGTCGAGAGCCGCAGCTCAGGCCCTGCTCAACGAGGACCCTGGCCTAGACCGCCCGGAGAATCAGCCCATTCGGCGGCACATTGAGAGTTTACCTGCTACGGCCGTCAACTGGAGCCGTATTAGCTAGTCTCTGGGTCAGCGCCCTATTCACACCAACAGCTTGCCAAGTAATATTCTCAGCAAGCCGTTGATGCGTAAAGAAGTATCAAGCATAAAAAAAGCGACCTTAATAAGTCGCTTGCCGAAGAACTACTTCAATGAAAGAGTACCGGAACTGGTTGCCTGCCAAACATTTCGGTCTATATTCTGGCTTGAGGTTTTTGGAACTGACTCACCAATAAAGTAAGAAGCACTCCGAACGGGAGCCTGCAACACCGAATGAGCCGACTTGGCAGCAGTATCAATGAGCACGCTTGACTCTTTGGTAAGCTTACCGATGACAACAAGTGAAACGAGTAGAAAAAGGCGTAGTAAAGATTTCATAGCATTCGTGCGGATAGTAGGCGGGCTACAGGCAAGCAATTATGAGGCCAGATGGGCCAATGTGAAAGAAATACTGCGGGGTAGCTGGAACTTTTTGTTTCTCTTCTTCTGCTTAACAACTAGCAAACGGAACGCGATACTGAGGAGTTTGGCACAAAATATCCAATAACCAGGATATATGTTTAAACCAAAATATTCCCTCTATTATTCTAGCCCGTTGGCATATCCTGATGCAAAGGAACAGTATTTGTATCAGTAAATGAGCTTCTTTCGCGTTAAGAAAGAATGAAGAATGACTTTGAGGGGCCAACTGCCCTACAAGAACGACGGCATATACGGAGTAGTGTAGAAGTTGGATACCTTTGGAGAGTACATTTTTCGGATTTTTTTCCTGTTCCTCCTAACTGTCTATATCTGTGCGTTTTTCTTCTGCTTTAACCACTGGTATTTTAGTGCTAGGCCTGCTCCAAGCGCCAGCGGTAGTACTTGCCCAGAAAGTAAAGTCGGCTCCGTTTAGCTATGTTCCGGAGCAATCTGATGACCGTTATAATCAGCGTGTGCTGCGTAAAACCCTGCCCCTCTCTACAGGTGGCTTTGTGATACTAGCGCATAAATCGGCCACTGAATATGCAGTAGAGCGCTACACCACCGATCTGAAACGCACCTGGAGTACCGCCTTACCCATCTCGGCGGGCCAAGCGGTAGATGCGTTTGCTGCCTCGGGCAGCCAGGCCACGGTCGTTATCCACCAAACAAGTGGGGCGGCTCAGAATCTCTCAGCGCTAACCTTTGATTTGGCTACTGGCCAGAAAGGCCCGCTTAAGAAGCTGTTAGACGCTAACGCCCGAGACAGACGTTTGGGCGTTACGTTTTCCCCAGATGGCACCAAGCTGGTAGCCTGGCGTTACCTCACCCGCGACGTACAGATTCGGGCCATTAACGCGGCAGTGTATGATGAAAAGTTAACCAAGCTGAAAGACCGCACCTATGATTTCCACGATCAGGGCGGCTTCTTCTCTACTACCATCCATGTCGGCAACGATGGCACCCAATACGTCACGCTGGTCGCCGATGAGATGAAGAAACTATCAGTACGCCGCTATCTGAACACTTCACCCGAGATTAAAGTAATGTCGGTGGCTGTGGGGGGTACGTTTGGGGGCAAAGCGGTAAACGTATTTGACTCGCGCTTTATGCTTCAGGGCAATAATACGCTGTATGCAGCGGCCATCTGCAACGAGCGGGAAACGGGGCTTTACCACAGCCTTAAACTGGTGAAGTTTGATTTTAATGGTGATGGTGACCTGAAATTTGCCCCTGAAGTTAAGTTCACCCCCGAGTACTTGGCTGACGTCAACAAGGCCAGCAACACCAGCGCTAAGCGCTTAGAAGATATTTATCTCACTGATCTGCTCCTCACCGATGAGAAGCAGCTGGTGGTGGTAGCCGAAAAGAAGTTTGAGGAGGGCGGTGATGATTCGCCGGGCCACACCCGCGAGCTGCACCTATTTGGCTACAATGAGTACCAAGCGCCTACTTGGCACAGCATTATTGCCAAAGACCAAGTGGCGCCGGCCGCTGAAGGCTTCAGCAGTATTGGATACCGCGCGGCAGTGTTTGGAGAGGATGTGCAGTTGGTAACCTGGGAGAAAATCAAAAATAAGTCTGACCTGTACTTGCGGCAGGTGAATGCCCAAACGGGCGTAGTACAAGAGCCCGAAGCCTTGGGTCTGAACGTAGCCGCTGACCAGAACCCCTCCTACGTAAAGGACTTCACGGCCTGGCTCGATTCTAAGACGCTCATTGGAGTAAGCCGGCCCAACAAAAAGTCGGCAGCCCTTATGCTCAATAAAATTGTGGTGAAATAGGCGCTAGGCCACTTCTTACTGAGCCTGCAAAAAAACAGCCAGGCCGCTCTATGATAGGGAGCGGCCTGGTTGTTTTTTTGGGAATGACACTACTGGCCTACGGGAAAATACCCAGCGACTGATAGCTCACTCCTATTTTCTCGATGGCCGCGTAGAAGGCCGCCGTGCGCAGGTCAGTAATACCTTCTACTTCATCCATCACCTTCCGGATAGATTGGTAAGCCGTAATCATGGTGTCTTCCAGGCCGGAGCGCACCAAGTCAATTTCGTCGGCGCCATGCACAATCTGCTGGCGCTCTTCGGGCGTAATGGATTTGCCTGTAGTGCGCTCAATAGTGGCTACTAAGCGGCGCATAGCACCTTCTTCAGCGCGCTTGCCCATTCGGCCAAAGCGCACATTTGAGAGATTTTTAAGCCACTCAAAGTAGGACACCGTTACACCACCCGCGTTCAGGTACAGGTCGGGCAGAATGATAATACCTTTTTCCAGCAGGATTTTCTCAGCTCCCTGCGTGGTAGGGCCGTTGGCACCTTCGGCAATAATTTTAGCCTTGATCTTGGTTGCGTTGCCTTCATGGATCTGATTTTCCAGGGCTGCCGGAATCAGTACGTCGCACTCATACTCAAGCAGATCCAGCGACTCTGCAATATCTTTCGCACCGGGGAAGCCTAGCACCGAGCCGGTTTCCTGACGGTGCTTGAACACTGCCGCTACGTCTAGGCCACCTTCGTTGTAGATGCCTCCCTCCCGCTCCGCAATGCCCGTAATTAAGGCGCCATCTTGCTGGCAGAAATGAGCCGCATAGTAGCCTACATTACCCAGGCCCTGCACAATGATGCGCTTACCGGCCACGCCACTGCTCAGGCCTACCTTTTTCAGCATTGGCTCATCTAGCAGCAGCTCACGCAAGCCGTAAAACACCCCTAGGCCAGTGGCCTCGGTCCGGCCCCGAATACCCCCCTGGCCTACTGGCTTACCGGTTACGCAGCCTAGGGCACTGGTATCGCCGTACTTGAAGGTCATATAGGTGTCAGCAATCCAGGCCATTTCGCGGCCGCTGGTGCCATAGTCAGGCGCAGGTACATCCATACCGGGGCCAATAAGGTTCTTCTTAATCAGCTCCGTGGCATAGCGGCGTGTTACGCGCTCCAGCACATGCACGGGAGTAGTACGAGGATTGATTTTCACCCCCCCTTTGGCTCCCCCAAACGGCACATCAACCAGCGCACACTTAAAGGTCATGAGCGTAGCCAGTGCCATTACCTCCTCTTCATCCACGTACACGCTGTAGCGGATACCACCTTTACTGGGCAGTTTATGGTGGCTGTGCTGCACCCTAATTCCCTCAAAGACCTGCACGTGGCCGTCTATCTCTACCGGGAAGTTTACCTTGTAAATGCTGTTGCACGCCCGAATTTGGGCAATAATGCCGGGGTCCAGCTTCGAGAAGCTTGCTGCATGGTCATAGAACCGCAGCACACTTTCATAAAAGTCTTTACCCTGTACCTGTTCGTTAGCCATATGGGTATGGAGATGTAGGTGGGAGTATCTTCCTGCAAACGCATAGCCTAGCAATCAGTTGTGCTAAAAAACAACAAAGCCGCTCCTACAAGAGGAGCGGCTTTGGTTCAAGGCGCACGCAGGATTATTCTGGGCAATCCATGAAATCCGCTTGAACGCGTGATTTAATAGGTGTACTCGTTGGCGGCAATCAGGTGGTCGGCAATACGACGACGGGCTTCTTTAGCATTGTAGAGGTCTGCCTTGGTGAAGCGCTTCAGGCCCATAGCCAGCAGGCGCTGCTCGTCGCCCTCGGTCATGGTAGCAATAGCGTCTTTACCAAACTTGTTTACCTGATCCACGGTGTCGTAGAGGTACACGCGGGCAATGTCGATCTGGGTCGAAACTGCTTCTTCGCCCTGTACGCCAGCCTCTTTCTCCACGCGCAGGAGGGTGCTCTCCGCGGTGTACACTTTGATGGCCATGTCAGCAATGTTCATTAGTACCTCCTGCTCTTTAGCGAGCGAGTTCATGTACTTCTGCACGGCCGTGCCAGCCACCATCAGAATAGCCTTCTTCAGCTTCTGAATGGTCTTTTTCTCAGTGGCAAACAAACCGGTTTCTTCCTCCAGATTGAAGTCAGGAATAGCCATCAGCTCCTGCTGCACAGCCTGGGCGGGGCCCATCAGGTCCAACTCGCCTTTCATGGCCTTCTTCAGGATCATGTCAACGGCCAGCATGCGGTTGATTTCATTCGTGCCTTCAAAGATGCGGTTGATGCGGGAGTCGCGGTAGGCGCGGTCCATGGGGTAGTCGGCCGAGAAGCCGTAGCCGCCATATACCTGCACGCCTTCGTCTACCACGTAGTCGAGTACTTCCGAGCCTTCTACTTTCAGAATGGCGCACTCCACGGCAAACTCGCGGGCGGCACCCAGTAGGGCCTCGTTGTGGCTCTGGCCTTTCGCCAGCAGTTCCTGCTCCATGCGGGCAATGTCCATACCGGCGCGGTAAATAGCCGATTCTACGGCGTAGATACGTACGGCCTGCTGGGCCAGCTTGTGCTTGATAGCGCCAAACTTGGCGATGGGCAGCTTGAACTGCACTCGCTCGTTAGCATACTTAATGCTCAGCGTAGACGCCATTTTGGTAGCACCCAGGCAAGCAGCAGCCAGCTTAATGCGGCCGATGTTCAGGATGTTGAACGCAATGAGGTGGCCTTTGCCAATCTCACCCAACACCGCTGATTTTGGCACCTTCACGTCTGACAGGAACACCTGACGGGTAGACGAGCCTTTGATGCCCATCTTGTGCTCCTCGTTGCCGAGGCTCAGGCCGGGCGTGTTGCGCTCCACAATGAAGCCCGTGAATTTGTCGCCGTCTACTTGCGCAAACACAATGAATACGTCGGCGAAACCGCCGTTCGTAATCCACATTTTCTGCCCGTTCAGTACGTAAAACTCGCCGTCTTCGGTCGGAATAGCTTTGGTTTTAGCACCCAGCGCATCAGAGCCCGAGCCGGGCTCCGTGAGGCAGTAAGCACCCATCAGCTCACCGCTGGTCAGGCCGGGCAGGTACTTGGCTTTCTGCTCCTCGTTGCCGAAGTACAGAATAGGCAGCATGGCAATACCCGTGTGGGCCGCGAAAGCAACCGGGAACGAGTGGCCACCACCCACGCCTTCGGTCACGCGCAGGGAGGTAGTGAAATCCATATCCAGTCCGCCGTACTGCTCCGGGATGCTTACCCCGAACAGGCCTAGCTGGCCAGCTTTCTCCATCAGGCCGCGCATCAGGCCTTCTTCGTGGTTATCGAGGCGCTCCAGCAGGGGCTGCACTTCTTTCTCCACGAAGTCCAGAGCCGTCTGGTGCATCATGTTCTGCTCCTCCGAAAAATCGGCGGGAGTAAATACGTCCTGAGCGTCGGTTTCTTTGATGATGAACTCGCCGCCTTTCACAAGCTTGTTGGTTACTTCCATGACCGGGTGAGATGTATGGGTTGTAAAAATCGATGTCAAAAAGAGAAAGAAGATGCTCGGCATACCTACTAATTGGCCGCCAAGAGCCCCTTCTATATGGGATACCGAAAGATAACAAATTATGTTATGCTTGCCGAGTACTTTCTGAAAAAGAAACCCCGTATGCTGGGGTTTCTAATCCTTAGAAGCAGAACAGCTTACTTAAGTAGCTGGTTCTGAAAATGGAGCGTAACCGATGGTCGGTGGCGTGGGTCAGGTGAGTTTTCCGATAGAAAACGCTGCCACGTTTCCCGAGAGACGCACGCCACCGACCATCGGTTATGCTGCCTGCTTACTTCAGCAATTCGTAGATGCCGGCTACGCCCTGACCACCGCCTACGCAGGCGGTTACCATACCGTACTTCTTGCCTCGCGCGCGCATCTCATGAAAGAGCTGAATGCTGAGCTTGGCGCCGGAGCAGCCGAGTGGGTGGCCTAGCGCAATAGCGCCGCCATTCACGTTCAGCTTGCTCTCGTCAATGTCTAGCTCGCGGGTAATAGCAATCGACTGCGACGCGAAGGCTTCGTTCAACTCAATCAGGTCGATGTCTTGGAGCTTCATGCCGGCTTGCCTAAGCGCCTTCGGAATAGCCTTGATGGGGCCCATACCCATGATGCGCGGGTCGATGCCTTCGGTGGCATAGGTAATCATGCGGGCAATCGGCTCCAGGTTTAGCTCCTTCACCATGCGCTCCGACATCACCAGCACGAAAGCCGCGCCATCAGAAGTCTGAGAAGAGTTACCCGCCGTTACTGAACCGTTAGCGGCAAAGACCGGACGCAGCTTGGCCAGCGCCTCCAGCGACGTATCGGCACGCGGGCCTTCGTCGGTATCTACTACGTAGGAGCGGTTTTTCTTCTTGCCGGTAGCCTGATCGAGGTAGGTTTCCTCTACGGTGATGGGCACAATCTGCTCCTTAAACTTGCCTTCCTGAATAGCTTTGATGGCCTTCTGGTGCGAGTTGTAAGCAAACTGATCCTGGTCCTCGCGCGACACTTTATAATCCTGCGCTACAGCTTCGGCCGTGAGACCCATGCCGAGGTAGTAGTCGGGGTGCTGCTGAGCCAGTTTATAGTTAGGCACCGTTTTCCAGCCTACGGTGGGCACCATGCTCATGCTCTCGGTGCCACCAGCCACGATGCAGTCGGCCATACCCGCCGTGATTTTGCTGGCAGCCATGGCAATGGTTTCTACACCGGAGCCGCAGTAGCGGTTCACGATGAGGCCCGACACGTTCATGGGCAGCGCCAGCAGCGAAATCAGGCGGCCCATTTGCAGACCCTGCTCTGCTTCTGGTACCGCGTTGCCTACCATCACATCGTCGATGCGCGTGGGGTCGAGAGCAGGCACAGAGGCTACTAAGTGCTTGATGACGTCGGCGGCGAGATCATCGGGGCGGGTGAAGCGGAAACCGCCGCGGGTGGCTTTGCCAACTGCCGTGCGGTAACCAGCTACGATATATGCATTCATTGTAGTGAGTCTTGAAGAAAGTAGTGGAATTAGAGCTGATCTAGGCCTAGTTCCCCTTGAAGGTTAGAGCAGTTGCTTATCCTAAAACACCTAGCACTACTAGGTTTGTTCTAAGCCAGTCAACCACCCCTAGCCCCTCCTCAGCTGAGGAGGGGAACTAGTTCTTAGCTCTAGTTTCTCAAGGGTTTGCCCGTCGTCAGAATCGACTGAATTCGCTCTAGTGTCTTCCGCTCGCCGGTTAGTGAAAGGAAGGCTTCGCGCTCCAGATCCAGCAGGTACTGCTCCGATACTTCGGTGGGGCTGCTTAGGTCGCCGCCGCACATGATGTAGGCCAGTTTGTTGGCAATCTTCACGTCGTGGTCGGAGATGTAACGGCCTTCCTTCATGGCGTGCACGCCGGTCAGGAACATGCCCAGGGCACCTTTGCCTTGCACCTTGATATTGGTTTTCTGCACGGGCTGGGTGTAGCCATCTTCGGCCAGCTCGATGGCAGCAGCTTTGGCCTGCGCGATTACGCGGTTGCTGTTTACCACTACCTCATCGCCGCGGCGCAGAAAACCCAGGTCGAAGGCCTCAGCCGCGGAAGTCGAAACTTTGGCGGTGCTGATGGTCATGAAGCTGTTACGGAGCAGGTTGTACTCGGGCTCCCCTTCTTCGTACTTGGCTGCGGTGCGCAGGGTCATTTCCTTGGTGCCACCGCCGCCCGGAATCAGGCCTACGCCAAATTCTACGAGGCCCATGTAGGTTTCCGCGGCTGCCACTACCCGGTCGCAGTGCAGGTTCAGTTCGCAGCCCCCGCCCAGAGCGAGGCCGTGCGGAGCGCCTACTACTGGAATGCTGCTGTAGCGCATGCGCATCATGGCCTGCTGGAACTGGGCAATCATCAGGTTCAGCTCGTCGTACTCCTGGTCTAGCGCGAACATGTACACCAGGCCTAGGTTGGCACCGGCCGAGAAGTTCGGCGCGTCGTTGCCGACAACCAGTCCGCGGAAATCCTTTTCGGCAATTTCCACGCCCTTCATCAGGCCCTGGATTACATCGGAGCCTAGCGCGTTCATCTTGCTGTGGAACTCCACGTTCAGGATACCGTCGCCGAGGTCGAGCACCGAAGCCCCCGCGTTTTTCCAGATGACCTTACCCGTGGCGCGCAGATTGTCGAGGATGATGAAGTTCTCAACACCCGGAATAGCTTTGTAGTCCTTCGACTCGATGTCGTAGAACTGCTTTACGCCCTGCTCGCTCACTTTATAGAAGGTAGTGTTGCCAGCGGCCAGCATCTCCTGTACCCAGGGGGCTACGGTTTTGCCTTCCGCCTGCGCCAGTTCTAAGCCTTTCTGAACACCCAGGGCATCCCAGGTTTCAAATGGGCCCATCTCCCAGCCGAAGCCAGCACGCAGCGCGTCGTCAATCTTATAGAGGGAGTCGGTGATTTCCGGAATGCGGTTGCTCACGTAGGCGAAGAGGCCCGCGAAGGTTTTGCGGTAGAAGTCGGCGGCTTTGTCTTTACCGGCTACCAGTACCTTGAATCGGTCAGCCAGCTTCTCAATCGGCTTAGTGGTTTCCAGGGTCGCGAACTTCACCTTGGCGCCGGGCTTGTACTCCAGCGTAGCAAGGTCAAGCGCCTGAATTTCCGACTTGCCTCCTTCGCCCTTTACCTTCTTATAGAAGCCCTGGCCGGTTTTGTCGCCTAGCCACTTGTTCTCCGCCATCTTCTTGATAAAGTCGGGCAGCTGGAATACCGCCTTGGCTTCGTCGTTCGGTAGGTTCTGGGCGAGGCCGTTGGCTACGTTGATCATCGTATCCAGGCCTACCACGTCGGAAGTACGGAAGGTAGCCGACTTGGCGTGGCCGATAACTGGGCCGGTGAGCTTATCTACTTCTTCTACCGACAGGCCTAGCTGGCTCATCACCTGCACCACGTCCATGATGGCGAAAACGCCTACGCGGTTGGCAATAAAGGCGGGCGTGTCTTTGGCGAGTACGGTGGTTTTACCCAGGTACAAGTCGCCGTAGTGCATCAGAAAATCCACTACCGCCTGGTCCGTGTCCGGGGTCGGGATGATTTCGAGCAGCTTCAGGTAGCGCGGCGGGTTGAAGAAGTGGGTGCCGCAGAAGTACTTCTTGAAGTCGTCGGAGCGGCCTTCCGTCATCATGTGAATTGGGATGCCGCTGGTATTGCTAGTAATCAGCGTGCCAGGCTTGCGGTATTGCTCTACGCGCTCAAACAGGCTCTTTTTGATATCGAGGCGCTCTACTACCACCTCAATCGTCCAGTCGCAGGTGGCAATATCCTTGAGGTTTTCGTCGAAGTTGCCGGTTTTGATGCGGCTGGCATCGGCCTTGCGGTACAAGGGCGAAGGGTTAGCGGCCACGGCGGCCTGCAGGGAGCTGTTTACAATGCGGTTCTTCACCGCCGGGTTGTCCAGCTTCAGACCTTTGGCTTCTTCGGCGGGCAGCAGTTCCTTGGGCGCGATGTCGAGCAGCAGCACCTGCACACCGATGTTGGCGAAGTGGCAGGCAATGCGCGAGCCCATCACACCGGAGCCCAGTACGGCTACTTTTTTGATGGTACGATTCATTCTTGGGGAGGAATGAGTGGGTGAGAAATGAAAGAATCAGACAGAAAAACCGGCAAGCCAACTACTCGTCATGCCGACTTTATAGCCACATAAAAGCTCCTTACCTAGGAGCACTTTTAAGTAGCAAAAAGCCCCGAGCTACTGGCCTAGGCCGGCGACTCGGAGCGTAAGGGTTTCGGCTTGAAGTCGTCGTAGAGGGTTTTGCCCTCAATCATGCCGGTAATCTGGCCAACCACTTTGAAGAACACGTTTAATTCGCTCTGCGGGATTTTTTCACGCACCTTCAGGTTGAAGTGACGCACCGTTTGCCGGGAAATCTCTTTTCCGCGCAGCCCTTCCTCGGTGAGGAAAATTCGCACAGAGCGTTTGTCTTGCGTATCAGCCTGCTTATAGATTAGCCCTTTTTCCTCCATGCTGCGTAAAATACGCGTCAGGGAACGGGTTTCCAGCCCCAATAAAGGTGCTATCTTGGTAGCAGGGGTACCATTCTCCTGGTCGATGTTTAGCAGCACGAAGCCAATGCTCGTGGTAATGTCGTGCTTAGCCGCCTGCGTATTGTACATGCGCGAAATGGCGTGCCAGGCAACTTTAATGTTATAATCGACGGTTTCTTCGGGTGTCATGGGTGAGGGGAGCAAGTCCGGTAAACATACAGAAATATGTTATGCTTGCATACTAAGTTATGCAAAAAAAGTTTAGCCTGCCGTGTCATGGGGTAAATGATCAGGCAGGCTAAACGTGGTGGAAGTTTTCTTGGGCGAAGACCCAACGGGACCAGCCTTACCTCAAACTAGTGGTAGGCTTCCTAGTGATAGAGGCTCTCGATGATGTCTTTGTTGTTAGCGGTGATGACTTTGCGCTTCACCTTCATGGTGGGGGTCATTTCGCCGGTTTCCACGGTCCAGAGCTGGGGCAGCAGTACCACTTTCTTCACCTGTTCCCACTGCGCAAAACCGCTGTTATACTTGTGTACCAGGTCCTGGTACATCTTCACCACCTTCTCGTTCTTAACGAGCTCTTCGTTTGAGCAATTGCAATCCACACTATTACGCTTGCACCAGCCTTTCAGGTCATCGAAGGAAGGAATAACGAGGGCCGAAGGAAATTTCTGACCGTCGCCGACTACCATGCACTGCTCTACCAGCGGCGACTCCTTGAGCTTGCCTTCAATTACCTGAGGGGCAATGTACTTACCACCCGAGGTCTTGAACATCTCCTTCTTACGGTCGGTAATTTTCAGGAAACGGCCTTCTACCATTTCGCCAATGTCGCCGGTATGGAACCAGCCCTCCTCATCAAACTCCTTGGCCGTTAGCTCGGGCTGGTTGTAGTAGCCTTTCATCACCGACTCCGACTTGGTCAGAATCTCACCATCGGTGGCAATTTTTACTTCGGTGTTGTCGATGATGGGGCCTACGGTGCCAATCATGTTGTTCTCAGGCTCGTATCCACCTACCGCAATAACCGGGGAGGTTTCCGTGAGGCCGTAGCCCTCCATTACCGGAATGCCAGCCGACCAGAATACCCGGGCCAACCGTGGCTGCAGGGCCCCACCTCCGCTCACGATGCAGCGCAGGTTACCTCCCAGGGCCTCACGCCATTTGTTAAAGATCAGCTTGTTGGCCAGCGCTAACTGCGTGTTGTACAGAAAGCCGTGGTCTTTCTGGTTGTCGTACTTCAGGCCGAGATTGAGAGCCCAGAAGAACAGCTGCTTCTTTACCCCTTCCAGCTCATGGCCCTTGGCAACAATCTTATCATATACCTTCTCCAACAACCGCGGTACGGTAGTGAAGATCTGGGGCTTCACTTCGCGCAGGTTATCGGCAATGGTTTCCATGCTCTCGGCATAGTAAATACTCACCCCATTGATGAGGTAGATATGCGTTACCATGCGCTCAAAAATGTGGCAGAGCGGCAGGAAGCTTAGGGCCCGGTCTTCTTTTGTGACGGGCACAAACCGCTGGGCATTGCGGCAGTTGCTGAGAATGTTGTTATGCGTTAGCATTACTCCTTTGGGCTGCCCGGTAGTGCCTGAGGTGTAAATGAGCGTCAGCAGGTCATCAGGCTGTACGGCAGCTTTCAGAGGCTCCAGGTCGGCGGGGTTGCCCTGCTTGCCCAGGTCCAGCAGCTCCGAGAAGTGACGGGCGCCTTCTACTTTATCAAACGTGAATACGTTATCCGACGGAATATTCAGCCCTTGCGTAGCTTCACGCACCTTGTCCAGCAGCTTTTTATCTGAGACGAAAACGGCCTTGACGCCGGCATCGGAGAAGATGTATTTGTAGTCTTCTACTGTAATGCTGGGGTACATGGGTACGCTGGTAGCGCCCAGTTGAGCAATACCAAAATCTGCGAACATCCACTCAGGGCGGTTCATAGAGATAATGGCCACTTTATCATCTTTGCCAATCCCGAGACTACGCAACCCCAGACTGACTTGGTTTATTTGCTCTATTGCTGCCTCGGTACTGACGGGAACATACTGCCCATTGCTCTTGGCAGCAAAACAGTCGGGTTTATTGTACTTCTGCTGTAACTGAGGCAGAATATCGAAGGTGCGACGAATGTCCATACGGAGATAGCACGGGGGTGGGAGAGGCAAATAGAGACGGGCAGCAGTTCCGGAAGCGTAGTAGCTGAGTACGCCAAACAGAAACCGCTGCTTAAATAACTACTTTTTTACGGTAAAGCTCCTATCTATATCCGAAACCTCATAGGCCTATGGTTGGCTTTTACGTAGCTTTGTACACGTCCGCACCTTCCGCGCCCGATGAATCTGGCCATCTTTTTTGATCCGCTCCGCGAAGAGCTGATTTCTGCTTCGTCTGCCACTACCACTACGCTAGCTGCGTACGTTTCACCTTTTCTGGATACGTTTCCGGACTGGCGCGCAGCTGACCTGGCCCTTATTGGCCTTGATGAGTGGCGGGGTAGCGCCGCCGGAGCCCCTGTTACGCATGGTGCCGATGCAGTGCGGAGCCATTTCTATCAGCTTCAGAAAGGCACCGGATCAATTCGGCTGGTAGACCTAGGCAATCTGCGCCCCGGCCTTACCCTCGAAGACACGTACCATCGCCTCCGCGAGATTATTGCGGCCCTGTTAGAGCATAACACGGTTCCTGTTCTGCTGGGTGGTTCTCATGACCTAGACTACGGTCAGTTCCTGGCCTATGAAACGCTGGACCGAGCCGTAAGCTTTGCCACCGTAGATGCCCGCGTAGATATGGGGGAGCAGGATGGCATGCCGGCGGAGAAAAACCACTTGCGCCGAATGCTGATGCATGAGCCCAGTTTCCTGTTCAACTTCGCTCAACTGGCTCACCAACAATATCTCGTGGCGCCCGATGTGCTGGCCGCCTTGGAGAAGCTGCACTTTGAAACCCTGCGCGTAGGCCAGGTGCGCGACGACATCCGGCAGGCGGAGCCCCTGCTGCGACAGGCCGACTTCGTGAGTTTCGACGTGGCAGCCCTGCGCTGGAATGATGCTCCTGGTTACTACCCACCCAACCCATTTGGGCTGACCAACGAGGAAGCAGCCAAGCTGGCCTGGTACGCCGGCCACAACGACCAGCTCAGCTCTTTTGGCCTCTACGGGTACCGCCCCGACCACGACCATCATGGCCTCGCGGCCATGGCGCTGGCTACCATGCTGTGGTATTTTGTGGAAGGGTACTACCACCGCCGGGGCGAAACCGATTTCCAAAGCAAGCGTTTCATCCGGTACGCCGTAGGCCTGCCGGGCACTCCCGCCAAGCTGGTTTTTTACAAAGGCAAGCGCACCGAAAAGTGGTGGCTGGAGGTAGAAAGCCTGGCCGACAGCGACATTAAACGCATTGTGCCATGCAGCTACCAAGACTACCTACGTGCTGCCCAAGGTGACCTACCCAACCGCTGGATTCTTACGCAGGCCCTATTGGGGTAAACGCGTATTCTCAGTTAGCAGGGAGTGATGCCAGATGGAGAATACCTGATTTGCTTTCCGCATGAGCCTGCCCCCCGCTAACCAACCTCTGGCATCATCACTTCCCACATACAGCCGCGCCCAGCTGGCTCTACGCAACGGCCAAGACCGCGACGAAGTATGGGTGGCCTACCAAGGACTTATTTATGATGTTACCCGCTCCCGGCTCTGGAAGCGTGGCAACCATTATGAGCATTGGGCCGGCCAAGACTTAACCAAAGAACTAGATCAAGACGCCCCGCATACCCCGCACGTCTTCGATAAGTTCACAGTTATTGGCCGACTGGCCTAGCCTGCATCCCTTCCAGCCTAAAACATATACTTGCCCCTCTACCACCTTTCCGCTCATGAGCACCACCGAAACTCCTTCCCTCTTCAATAATCTGGAATCCCTCTCCACGCAGGAACTGCTGGTGGGCATGAACAGCGTAGATCAGACCGTACCCCAGGCAGTTGCCAAAGCATTACCGCAAATTGAGGCTTTGGTAGATGCTACGGTGGCCCGGCTGGGTAGTGGCGGCCGGCTGTTCTACATTGGCGCTGGCACCAGCGGGCGGCTTGGCATTCTGGATGCCTCAGAGTGCCCGCCCACGTTTGGAGTACCTCACGGGGTGGTTATTGGCCTGATTGCCGGTGGCGACACCGCCATTCGGAAAGCAGTAGAAAACGCCGAAGATGACGCCGAAAAGGCCTGGCAGGACTTGCTGGCCTATGACATCACGAACCAGGACATTGTAGTGGGCATTGCAGCCTCAGGGCGTACCCCTTACGTGATAGGTGGCCTAGAGCAGGCCCGCCGGCACGGCTTAGCTACAGGCTGCATTGTGTGCAACGCAGGCTCAGCAGTAGCCGCCGTCGCCGAGTATCCGGTAGAGGTAGTAACGGGCCCTGAGTTTGTCACGGGCAGCACTCGCCTGAAAGCAGGCACAGCGCAAAAGCTGGTGCTGAATATGATCACTACCGCCACCTTTATTCGGTTGGGCCGCGTGCGGGGCAATAAGATGGTAGATATGCAGCTCTCCAACGCTAAGCTGGTTGACCGGGGTGAGCGAATGCTGATGGATGAACTGCAGATTTCTCAGCCTGAAGCGGCTGAATTGCTACGGCAGCACGGCTCAGTGCGGGCGGCTCTGGTAGCCCGGCAGTAAGGCTGTGAGTAGCAGAGGCCGGTAGAGCTGCTTTATCAGGGTTTAGGAAACCTGGCTGGTTTATCCTGAGTTTAGGGCTAAGAGTGGTTGCTTTGACAACTGCTTGCTTCACCATGGCACAAGCAGAAGCGTGTGCTTTATTCCCTTATAGCCAGCTTACGCCTATGCATACCATTGAGCCGCACTACGCCTGGATGGAGCAGTACTCGGCCTCCGAAGACCCCCGTTCTCCCTTATTCGAGGCTGAAAACAGTCTCGACAGCTACGTGAATACCATCTACGGGTATTACATCCATCCGCAGTGGGACAGCCTGGATTCTGATACGCTGTTCCTGAAAATTCTCTTCGTCGACTACGAGCTGGGCATCGCCATTATCGAGTTCATTGGAGAATGGAATGATGCCATAGAGAACGACATCATGCACCTCAAGCGCAACATTGTGGATATGATGACGCACGAGGGCATTCGTAAATTCATTCTGATTGGGGAGAATGTCTTCAATTTTCACGGTTCCGAAGACGACTACTACGAAGAGTGGTTTGAGGATGTGGAAGACGGCTGGATTGCCGCCATCAACTTCCAGGAGCATGTAACCCGGGAAATGCGCCAATACAACCTCGACAGCTACATCAACTTTGGCGGGCAGCTCGATGACTTACCCTGGCGAACCTACGCCCCTCGCAAGCTATTTACTATAGTTGATGGCTTACTCCAACGCCGGTTGGGGTAACGCTTGCTATTGCTATGTAGCCAGACATAAAAAAAGGCTTCCCGTTGCCGGGAAGCCTTTTTTTGCGTCCTAGACGCGCTCTAATTACTGAGCAGGAGTCGTAGCAGGAGCAGTAGTGGTAGCAGGAGCGTCGGTAGCGTCAGCAGCATCCTCCATTTTGTCGGCGGTAGCGTCAGCTGAGTCACGAACCATGTCAGCCTTCTCTTCCATAGCGTCAGCCTTAGCTTCGCCAGCATTTTCTACGTTGTCAGCAGCCTGCTCGGTAGCATCTTCTTTCTTGCTGTCGCAAGCGGTGAACGAGAACGAAGCGGCAGCCAGAGCGAGGAACAGTACTTTTTTCATGATGGGGGGTTGTTTGAAAATGGAATGTCTGATTAAAAAGACTTCACTGCAATCAGGAGAGAGTACCAGTGAAATTCGGGTCTTTATACTCAGCCCTGCGAAAGGTAACCCGGCAGTAGGAAAACTTTTTTTACATCCTTTTTCAACGCAAAAGTGGCCCAGCGCCTTCCCTGGGGAGGTGCTAGGCCACTTTGCTTAAAGCCAACAGAAATTATTTCTTCCGGAAGACGATACCAATAGGAGTACCCTCAAAACCGAAGTTCTCGCGTAAGCGATTCTCCAGATAGCGGGTATAGCTTTCCTTCACGTACTGGGGTAGGTTGCAGAAGAACGCAAACACCGGGTTGTGGGTGGGCAGCTGGGTTACGTACTTAATGCGCACCATTTTGCCCTTCGTGATGGGTGGCGGATATTTTTCAATCTCCCGCAGCATTACCTCGTTCAGTTCTGAGGTAGGTACTTTCTTGCGCTTGTTGTTGTACACTTCAATGGCCGTTTCAATGGCTTTGTGTACGCGCTGCTTCGTGAGTACCGACGTGAAAATGACCGGAGGATAAGCAATGGGCGCAATCTTCTCCATGATCTTCGCCTCGAACTCCTTGGCCGTGTTGGTTTCCTTGTTCTCAATCAGGTCCCACTTGTTCACCAGAATCACGATGCCCTTCCGGTTTTTGTCGGCTAGGCCTATAATGTTCACGTCCTGGGCTTCAATGCCGCGGGTAGCGTCTAGCATCACCACGCACACATCAGACTCTTCCAGTGCCCGAATGGAGCGCAACACCGAGTAGAACTCTACATCCTCGTGCACCTTGGTTTTCCGGCGAAGACCAGCAGTATCTACCAAGATAAACTCGTTGCCGAAGGCATTGTAACGGGCCTGAATAGAGTCGCGGGTGGTGCCGGCAATATCCGTCACAATGCTGCGGTCAGTGCCCAGCAGCAGGTTCACGAACGAGGACTTTCCTACGTTCGGGCGGCCTACTACAGCAATTTTTGGGATACCCGCATCGGGCTCTTCCACGCCTTCTTCCTCAAAGTGCGCTACTACCGCATCAAGCAAGTCGCCGGTACCAGAACCGCTCTGGCTGCTGATTGGGTATATTTCGCCGTCGCCCACACCTAAGGTATAGAACTCGCCGGCGGCGTGAATCCGGGCGTTGGTATCGGCCTTGTTAGCTACAATATAAATAGGCTTCTTACCCTGGTAACGGCGCAGCACGTCGGCAAATTCTTCATCCAGGTGATGAACGCCCGCATCCACGTCTACCATAAACAGCACCACGTCGGCCTCATCAATAGCCAGCTTCACCTGCTTATTGATTTCGCCTTCAAAAATATCTTCCGAGTTGTGTACGTACCCACCCGTATCAATTACAGTGTAGTACTTGCCGGTCCACTCGCCGTAGCCGTAGTGCCGGTCGCGGGTTACGCCCGACTCGTTATCCATGATGGCTTTGCGCTGGCCTACGAGGCGGTTAAATAGCGTAGACTTGCCCACGTTGGGGCGGCCTACAATGGCAATGGTATTTTTCATGTGTCTGACTCCAGCCGCCGGCCCGACCAGTTTCGGCAGTGCCCGGAGTAGTTAAGTGAGTGTGAGGTCGGAAATGGGTGAAGCTGTGAAACGTGAACTGCTAGTTAAGTGGCCTAGCAGGTACTGCCGAACCACTCATTCACCTTTCACAATTTCGCTATTGATTATAGCCGAAGCGGCTCAGGGCTTTCGGGTCGGTACGCCAGTTTTCGTTGACCTTCACGTGGATTTCGAGAAATACTTTTTTCTGAAAGAACTTCTCCATTTCCTCGCGGGCCCAGGTCCCTACTTTCTTTAAAGCGGCGCCTTGCTGCCCAATAATGATACCCTTCTGGCTGGCCCGCTCAACATAAATGATGGAGCGCATCCGGATGATATCTTCATCCTCTTTAAACTCCTCAATTTCTACCTCACAGCTGTAAGGCACCTCTTTTTTGTAGAGCTTAAAGATTTTCTCCCGAATCATTTCAGCGGCAAAAAACCGCTCTGGCTTATCGGTTAGCTCATCCTTTGGGTAATACGGTGGGTGCACGGGCAGGTATCCCAGAATCAGATCCAGCAGCTCGCCGGTACCAAACTTCTCTAGGGCCGAAATTGGCAGAACCCGCGTGGCATTAGGCAAATGCTCACGCCAGTACTCCACCTTGGCTTCTACTTCGGCCTGATCGGCCTGGTCAATTTTATTGACGAGCAGCAGAATAGGTGTATCCACCATTTTGCGCAGACGCTCTACCACCGGCTCCTCATCATGCTTCTCGTAGATATCCGTTACGAACAGAATCACATCAGCATCTTCCAACGATGAGTACACGAACGACATCATGGCGTTGTGCAGCTCATACTTGGGTTGAATAATGCCGGGCGTGTCGGAGTAAACGAGTTGGAAATCATCACCGTTCAGGATGCCTAGAATGCGGTGGCGCGTGGTCTGGGCCTTGCTGGTTACGATGCTGAGCCGCTCGCCCATCAGGGCGTTCATAAGCGTAGACTTGCCCACATTGGGCTTGCCGATAATGCTCACAAAGCCAGCGCGGTGCGGAGTTGGTTCGGTATTCACTTCAGAATCTGAAAATTGGCCTGCAAAGGTACGACTTTCCGGCGGCTAGGCCACCTGTGCTCTAAACATCCGTGAAGGCAAGATTGTCTGTAACTCAAATTGAGAGAAGAAGAAAGTCATCTCGCAATTTCTGATTCGTTGGCGACCTTTGCACTTCCGTAGAGCAACCAGTCTGCGTTCTGCTACGTTCCCGACGGCTCGCCTCAGTACCACTCACGGCGTTACAGTATTCTATGCCCACTACTCCTTCTTCTACTAAAGGGCGCATTGGCGTCCTGCTCGTGAACCTTGGTACCCCCGACTCGCCCCAGACGGGGGATGTGCGCCGCTACCTCAATGAATTCCTGACGGATGCCCGCGTGATTGATATGCCGGCCGCCGTGCGTTACCCGCTATTTCGGGGTCTGGTAGTACCCTTGCGGGCCCCTAAATCAGCCAAAATCTATCAGCAGCTCTGGACGGAACGCGGCTCCCCGCTGCTCTATCACGGCCTTGATCTGCAGAAGCTGGTGCAGGAAATGCTAGGCCCAGACTACCTCGTAGCGTTTGGTATGCGCTACCAGAAACCCAGCATTGAGAGTGCGCTACTGCAACTGCGCGATGCGGCCGTAGACCGTATCATTGTGCTGCCCTTGTTCCCGCAGTATGCCGCCGCCAGCACGGGCTCAGTGCAGGAGAAAGTAATGGAGATTGTGCGTAAGTGGTGGGTGGTTCCCAGCATCAGCTTCATTAGCACCTTCGTGGATGTACCCGGTTTCACGGGCACCTTCGCCACCTTGGGCAAAGAGGAAATGGCGAAACATACCTACGACCACGTAGTATTCAGCTACCACGGTATTCCGGAGCGCCACGTGCTAAAGGGTAGCCACAAGGGATACTGCAAACTGGCCAACTGCTGCAACAGCTACAATAAAAACAACCGCTACTGCTACCGGGCCCAGTGCTTTGAAACGTCACGCTTATTGGGGGCAGCACTAGGCCTCTCCCCCGAGCAGTATACCACTACCTTCCAGAGCCGCCTGCAAAGCCGCCTCCGCGACCCATGGCTGCAGCCTTATACCGACGAGGTAATTAAGGAGTTCCCCGCGAAAGGCATCAAAAATGTGCTGGCCTTCTCCCCCGCGTTTGTAGCCGACTGCCTCGAGACGACCATTGAGGTAGGCGAAGAGTTCAAGGAAATATTTGAGGAGGCCGGTGGTGAGCATTGGCAGCTTGTGCCTTCTCTCAACTCGCACCCGCAGTGGGTAGCCACGGTGGCCGAGATGATTCGGGAGAACTAAGCTCTCCTATAAAGCACAAACAAAGGGGCCCGCAACACTTATGCTGCGGGCCCCTTTGTTTGTGCTTTATTCATTCAGTTGCTGGCCGCGGCGCCTAAACGCATCCGATGATGCTGGCCTACGGCTTTGATAGAAGGTTTGCTCATCATAGCCCGGCTGGTCATAGAACCGCTGAACCGGTGCGGCTGGCAGGGGTAAATTCAGGGCCCTGAGCATCGCCTCTTCATAGGCCCGGGTTACCTGGATTTCATTATATGGCGGGTACTGCAGCACGGTTTCGCTGTTGAGCGAGGGCACAAATACACTGTCGCTTTCCTCATCAATGGCCGCCACCCCAATGGGTAGCAGAATGTGCCGGTCATATTTGCTGATCTTCAAGTCAGCGGAAAGCTCCACATCCAGATAACGGACTTTGAGGGCTTCTACTTCTACAATGAGTTCATACACATCACCGAAGGGTTTCCCGTCGCCCCCACGTACGGTCCAGCCGCGCACATCCGGGCTGTTATCGGCAACCTCAAACTCAGCCAGATCACGCAGACGTTGTAGGTGCATGCCTTCGCTTGAAGGAATAGATTCAGAGGTATTTTCCATTGCTACAATGCGTGAGGTGAATAATGCTTAGCGTGCCGGCTGGCTTATCTCCCCTACTATATCGGCGGCCCGGCGTAAAAACTCCTGCACCTGCTGCTGCTCTTGCGGACTGGTGGTTCTGCCGGTTAGCTCGTTGGCCCGGCCTACCAGCTCATTTGCTTTTGTTTCCAGCGCCGGATAGCCTTTTTGCTGCATGGCCTTTATAAGGTTAGCAGCGGCTACATAGCCCGGCCGTAAGCTGGTGCCCTGCTCCTGTAAGCGGCTGGTAGCACTGGTAAGGTCGTCGCGCTTTTCGCTTACGGTGGCGTCGCGTAAATCGTCGCGGTCGGCGAGGGTACGCAAAGTGGCCATGAGCATCTCTAGGCCACGTCTGCCATAAGTAGGGGTAGTAGCATCAGAAGCGGCGAAGGCAGCCAGTTCTTCAGGGGAGCCCCCCGGCTCTTCCGTGGCCATTTCTGCTACGGCCGGATCGTTGGTAGGCCTAGGCGCCGTTTCGGCACCCGTGGTGGAGTCAGCCGCCGGCTCAAGGCTAGGTACCGCAGGCGCAGTGGTTGGCTGATCACTATCGGCTCTGAAAGCATAGTACCCCACGGCCGCCAGGCCTAGCAATACGAGCAGAACAAGGAGCCACGGGCTAGGAGAAGACTTTTTTCGTTGAATATTGATATCGGCCATGAGAGCGGGTAAAAGAAGTTGGACAATGATACGGATGCCAACTCGATTACGATACGCGCTCCGTTGGTTAGGCCACGCGCAGTACGTACCCTCGTATTGCTTCTACTCACAATGAAGTTTTAGATTCTCAGCTCACGCACGCACCTATGTCAAAACACAACCGCCCCCATTAGTGCTACCTAATAGGGGCGGTGGTAGTAAAAGCATGGCCTTTCTCAGATTTTTAGGGGTTCCTTCCGGTACATTTTCGCCAGCTGCTCTACGGCGTAATCTACTTCCTCGGCAGTGTTGTACTTGCTCATGGAGAACCGGATGGCGCCCCGGTTCTGATCAGCTCCCAGCGCATGCAGCACGTGCGAGCCGGCATTGGCGCCGCTTGTACAGGCAGATCCGCCCGAGACCGATACCCGGTTGATATCAAGGTTGAAGAGCAGCATCTCGTTCATGTCGGAGGGCGGCAGGCTCACATTCAGCACTGTGTATAAGCTATGGTCGGCCTCCGCGGAGGTACCATTGAAGGCAACACCATCTATCTCAGCCCGCAGCTTCTGAATAAACCGGTCTTTCAATCCCTGAATGTGGTGCTGATGCTCTGCCATGCCCCGGCAAGCAATTTCCAGGGCTTTGGCCAAGCCTACTATGCCATACACGTTTTCGGTACCCGCCCGCTGGTTGCGCTCCTGCGAGCCGCCATGAATCAGGGAATCAACCAGCACCCCCGACCGCCGGTAGAGAAAGCCCACTCCCTTTGGGCCATGAAACTTGTGCGCCGAGCCCACCAGGAAATCAGTTTTTATTTTCTGCACATCCAGCTGGTAATGGCCCATCGTCTGCACCGTATCGGTATGGAACACCGCGTTGTGCCGCTGGCAGACTTCCCCAATGGTCTGGATGTCATTCAGATTTCCAATCTCATTGTTGGCGTGCATCAAGCTCACAAATGTGCGGCCCTGATGGCTAGCTAATAGGTCTTCGAGGTGCCCTAGGTCTAGGCGGCCTTGCTCATCATGCCGCACGTAGCTAAGTTGAATATCACCGGCTTTTTCCAGCGCTTGCAGCGTGTGCAAAACCGCGTGGTGCTCTAGCGGTGAGGTGATAGCATGACGTAGGCCTAGTGTACGAATGCTACCGAAAGCCGCATAATTATCGGCTTCAGTGCCGCAAGAGGTGAATACAATCTCCGCGGGCGCTGCATTAATCAAGTGCGCAATAGTCTTTCGAGCATTCTCAATTGCCGCCCGCACCTGTCGGCCATGCCCATGTATACTGCTAGGGTTACCAAAATGGTCACGCATAAAAGGCAGCATGGCGTCCAGCACCTCCGGATCCAGGGGAGTAGTGGCGGCATTATCGAAATACACAGTCATGGGCAAAACGGCTAAGCGGAAGGGAATAGGCAGAAAGGTTTACAAAAATAAAGGATTCCAGCGGGGTAGCCGGAATCCTTTATTTCGATAGTTGACTGTAGTTGGTCAAATAATTACGAGATGTGCAACAGCCGCAATTATTTGTTAACCCTCTTTTGCCGAAAAAGCCCTAAAGGACTTATTGGTTGATAATTTCTTTTATATCACCAATAATTTTATTGGCCAGGTGGTCAGCAGTGGCGTTAGAATCTGATTCTGCGTAAATACGGATAATAGGCTCCGTGTTCGACTTACGCAGGTGTACCCACTCTTTATCAAACTCGATTTTTACGCCATCAATTGTGTTGATGGGCTGCTTGGCGTAGCGCTTCTGCATTTGCACCAATACTTCATCGGTATTGATTTCGGGCGTCAGCTCAATCTTATTCTTAGAAATGAAGTAGTTGGGATACGTTGCCCGCAGGCGCGTCATGGTTAGCCCAGTAGCTGCCAGGTGACTCAGGAACAAGGCAATACCCACCAATGAGTCACGGCCATAGTGCAGTTCCGGATAAATGATACCGCCGTTTCCTTCGCCCCCAATCACAGCGTTGGTGTCCTTCATTTTGTTCACCACATTCACCTCGCCCACGGCAGCAGCAGCGTAGCTTCCGCCGTGCTTCTCCGTTACATCGCGCAGGGCACGGGTGCTGCTTAAGTTGCTCACCGTATTGCCACCGCCATTCTGCTGCAGAACGTAGTCAGACACGGCTACCAGGGTGTACTCCTCCCCGAACATAGTGCCGTCCTCATTTACCAGCGCCAAGCGGTCAACGTCGGGGTCAACTACAATCCCCACATCGAAGCCGCCTTTGGCCAGAATGCGGGAAATATCACGCAGGTTCTCGGGTAACGGCTCGGGATTGTGCGCAAAATCTCCGGTGGGCTCACAATACAGCTTCTCAATTACCTCTACCCCTAATGCTTCTAGCAGCATAGGTACAGCAAAGCCACCCGTTGAATTCACCGCATCAACTACCACCCGAAAATTGCGGGCCTTAATTGCCTCCTTATTTACTAAGGGTAATTGCAGAATAGCGCTAATATGCTCCTGCAAGAATGTATCGTCAGTGGTATAGTGGCCTAGCTTGGTAACGGGGGCAAAATCAAATGCCTCAGAGTCACCAAGCGCAAGCACCAGCTTGCCATCCTCATCAGATATGAACTCGCCCTTGCTGTTAAGCAGTTTCAGAGCATTCCACTGCTTTGGGTTGTGCGAAGCCGTTAAAATAATACCGCCGCCCGCCTGCTTCGCGGGAACTGCCATTTCAACCGTAGGGGTGGTGCTTAGCCCCAAATCTATCACATGAATGCCCAAGCCTTGCAGCGTGGCGGAAACCAACCGGCTAACCATGTCGCCAGATAGGCGAGCATCCCGACCAATGACAATCGTATTATTATCGGTTTGATTTAGAACCCACGTTCCGAATGCCGCGGCATATTTCACCACGTCAATGGGCGTTAAGCCATCACCGGCCACACCGCCAATGGTTCCTCGGATACCCGAAATTGATTTTATTAATGCCACAGTTCTTATCTATTTAGGAATGCGCAAAAGTAGGCAATGCCCCCTGCTTTCCCTACGAAAGTTCTGCTAGGCCGGGCTGCCCATACCCAGTACCAGAGCGCTAGGGGTGATGGTAAGCTGGAGGACTGGATTTAGTGTAAGCTTGATAAAATGTATATTTGGCTTAATGGAATACACTAATGCCACTCGACGGGCGGAGCAGCTAGCCGCCTTTGGTCGCCTTCTCGATGTGCTTGACCGTTTACGGGCGGAGTGCCCCTGGGATCGGAAACAGACGCTACAAAGCCTGCGCCACCTCACCATTGAAGAAACCTATGAGCTGGGCGATGCTATTCTGCGTAATGATTTGCCAGACCTTAAAAAGGAGTTAGGCGACGTAATGCTCCATCTGACTTTTTACGCCAAGATTGCCAGTGAACAAGGCGCATTTGATATTGCTGATGTCTTAAATGCCCAGTGTGAAAAGCTTATTTTTCGGCACCCGCACATTTACGGAAATACCCAAGCCGAAACAGAAGAAGACGTTAAACGTAACTGGGAGCAGCTGAAACTCCAGGAAAAAGGAAACACATCTGTACTAGGGGGCGTACCTGTGTCGTTACCCGCTCTCGTAAAGGCGATGCGTATACAGGAAAAAGCCCGGGGGGCAGGCTTTGATTGGGAAAAATCTGAGCAGGTGTGGGCCAAAGTGCAGGAGGAATTAACCGAATTCTCTGAAGAATTTGCTCAATCTGATCCTGCAACTATCAATCAGGAGCGGGCCACTGCTGAATTTGGAGACTTAATTTTTTCTCTGATAAATTTTGCCCGCCATGCCGGCATTAACCCGGAAGAGGCGCTGGAACGTACCAATCGAAAATTCATCCAAAGGTTTCAATACCTTGAAACTGAATCTACTCGTGATGGCCACAGTCTAAAAGACTTAACTCTTGCGCAGATGGATCGTTACTGGGAGCAAGCCAAAAAATTGGCAATTACTCCACCTGAGGATACCGCAATAAAATAGCCTTTTTTCGGGCTATGGAGCGTTTAAAAGCTTCTAAAGCCATTTTTCATTTGGCGGCACACATGTTTTTACTTAGGTTTGCCAAGGCTAGCCCTACTTTTGGAACAGGCCCCGCACACGAGCAGACCCATGTTTTAAGACCTTTTTTGGTCGAGCGTGAGGGTGAGCGGGGCTTCACTGTCTGTAGGCTTGTCAGACCAATTGTTCACTTTTTCACAGTCAACTTCAACCTTTCACCAACAACCCACTAATTCTCCGGAACAATGGAACAAAAGAATGCCATGAACAAGCCCGCGGCTCGGCCCGCCGCTGCTGCTGCGCCGCAAGGTGAAGCCAAGGGTGGTGGTTCGTCCCTATTTGCCGTACTCGCCATCATTTTGGCTTTTGTAGTAAGTGTAGTCGTTTTCATTTTCGTACTAGGTGACGGTAGCCACTTCCAAGGCGGCAACCACGACAACAACCCTCTGCCCGGTGACTACTTTGGTGTAGTATACAAAGGTGGTCCGGTAGTACCCGTACTGATTACCATGTTCCTGTGCGTAATCATCTTCTCTATTGAGCGTGCTTTGACCCTGGGCCGTGCAAAAGGCAGCAAGAGCATTGAAGCGTTCGTACGTACCATCCGTCAGAAACTGAACGTGAATGACATCACGGGTGCTATTGCCGCCTGCGATCAGCAGAAAGGTTCGGTAGCTAACGTAGTAAAAGCTGGTCTGGTGAAATACCAGGAGATGGCTCGTGAGCGTCACATGGAGAAAGACCAGAAAGTACTGGCTATCCAGAAGGAAATCGAAGAATCGACGGCTCTGGAGCTGCCAATGCTGGAGAAAAACCTGGTTATCATCTCTACCCTGGCTTCTATCGCTACGCTGGTAGGTCTGATTGGTACGGTACTGGGTATGATCAAGGCCTTCTCGGCTCTGGCACAAGGTGGTGCTCCTGACGCAGTAGGTCTGGCTAACGGTATCTCGGAAGCCCTTATCAACACTGCTCTGGGTATCAGCACCTCGGCTCTGGCTATTGTTGCTTACAATTTCTTCACTAGCAAGATTGACGAGCTGACCTATAGCATTGACGAGGCTGGCTTCAGCATCATCCAGACCTTCTCGGCCCAGCACGGCGCGACTGAACACAACACCACTGTGTAATTACTTAGTGCAGCAGTGCACTAATACACAGGTTCATTCGTTTCCGAATTAAGCCACTTAACTACACCAGCAATGCCCAAAGTAAAGCCTCATAGAACGTCACCGTCGTTGGATATGACTCCGATGGTAGACTTGGCCTTCCTGCTGGTGACCTTCTTCATGCTCACCACGAAATTTGCCCCGGAAGAGGCGGTAGTGGTGGACACGCCTTCCTCAACATCAGAAATTCGTTTGCCCGAGTCGCACGTAATCACCATTGCGGTTGACAAAGACAAGCGGGTATTCTTCGGAATGGATGATGATGAGATTAAGGCTGATTTGCTCAAGCAGGTTGGAGCCAAATACGGGGTAAGCTTTACCGCTCCCCAGGTTCAAGCCTTCCGAGGCGTAGCTTCTAGCTTCGGCACTCCCATCGAAAAGCTGCCCGCTCTCCTCAACCTGGATAGCGAACAGCGTAAGTCGGTCAAGCAGGAAGGTATTCCTTCCGATTCGCTTAATAACCAGCTTATCGAATGGATTGTCACCGCACAGTCGCTTAGCCGTAAGCAATTTGGTAAGCCCGCTTATATCGCCATTAAAGGTGATGGTAATGCGGACGTACCAACTGTGAAGAAAGTCATCAGCCTGATGCAGGACAAGAACATTAACCGGTTCAACCTAATTACCGACCTCGAAACCAAACCGGTGGCCGGTAACTAACCCGCACAGACATGGCAGAAATCCAACAACAAGCCTCCGGTGGCGGAAAAGGTGGAAAGAAGCGGGCCAAGAAAATGTCGACCAAAATCGACATGACTCCCATGGTGGACTTGGCCTTTCTGCTCCTCACCTTTTTCATGCTCACCACTACGTTCAGCAAGCCTACCGTAATGCAGGTAACCATGCCTGTGAAGGAAAAGGAGCCGAACAAAGACCCAACAGTACTAAAAGCATCTGATGCTTTTACGGTTCTTCTGGGTGAGAACAACAAGATCTACTATTACGAAGGCTTACTGGATGCTACCACGAAGCCAGAGTTGAAGTTGAGCAGCTACGATGCCAATGGTATTCGTAAAACGTTGCTAGACCGTCGGCGGGCTAACCCCGGTACTGTGGTACTGATTAAGCCCGACGACAACTCGAACTACAAGAATATGGTCGACATCCTCGACGAAATGAACATTACCGACCAAAAGAAATATGCGTTGGTTGACATTTCGAAAGCGGATCAAGATCTGATTAAAAACTCAGGGTTATGATGGACAACACGCAGTTGGCCAAGGCTTCCCTCGACGACATCGTCTTCGAAGGTCGCAATAAGGCCTATGGAGCCTACGTAATCCGGCGGGTGTATGGTAAGCACGTAACCCGTGCAGTTCTTCTTGCGGTTGCTTTCTTTGCTTTAATGATTGCGTTCCCACTTGTGGCGCGCATGATGAAGAAAGAGGAAGTAGTAGTAGACGACAAGATGCTGAAGGTGAACGAGCTTATGGAAGCACCTCCGTTGGATGCTACAAAGCCCCCACCCCCACCACCGCCGCCACCAGACGCGCCACCACCGCCGCCGCCCAAACTCACCACTGTAAAGTTTACTCCTCCCGTTGTGAAGAAGGACGAGGAAGTGAAAAAGGTGGAAGAGATTCCTGACCAGGAAGATCTGAAAGAGAAAACGGTAGCTACAGTGACCGTGAAGGGCAACACCGATAACCCAGCTGACTTGGCTGGTTTGGAACCCGGTGAAGGCACTAAGGCGGTAGAAGAAGTAGTTGAAAGCAAGCCTTACACCTACGTAGAGCAGATGCCGGTTTTCCCCGGTGGCACGGAAGCCCTGTTGGCTTACATTGGTAAGAACATCAAGTATCCTGCAATGGCTCTTCGCAACCAGGTTGAAGGTCGCGTGTTCATCAAGTTCGTGGTAGGTGCCGATGGCTCCGTTACGAACGCTGAAGTTCAAAAAGGTATTGGTGCTGGCTGCGACGAAGAGTCGCTCCGCGTTATCAAAAACCTTCCGAAGTTCACGCCAGGTAAGCAGAACGGTCGTGCAGTACCAGTTTACTACACCGTACCAGTAACGTTTGCTATCAAATAATTTCTGGTTACAGTCAGAAATAAATTAGTCCCCGAATCGAGCGGCTGCTTGGTTCGGGGATTTTTTGTATAAAAAATAGTCGGCTGACATACTATATAGTAAACTATACTCGTTCAATCATTGAAAGCCAGCGGGTAGCCGTATAGACATTGCAGGGGGTTCTGGCTTGGGGAATTGCATAGGCCATTGTTCACTTTATCTATATAGCCATGACCAACACCACGCACACCCCACTCCTCTCCCTCGACGACATTGTCTTTGAAGGGCGCAACAAAGCGTATGGCGCTTATGTACTACGCCGTATTTATGGCCGCCACTTATACACGGCCGTGCTGTTGGCCACTGCGCTCACAGCGTTGCTCATTGCCTTCCCCATTCTGATTCAGCACTTCTGGCCTAGCAAAACTGTTTCTCCGGGTATCATTGAATTACCGCCGCCCATTATTGAGCTGCAGGACATTACTTTACCCAAAGACAAGGTAGCCCCTCAACCAGCGGCACGGCCAAGAACAGTAGTAGTGCGCCCCCCGGCAGAAACGGTACCTACCGTTGTGCCCGACGCGCTTGCCAAGCCTCCTATTGAAAAACCCCAAAGTACGGTTGATGTGGAGGGCCCTGTAGTTGTAGGTCCAGTAGCTACTGATGGTACTGGCCTAGGGAATGTATCTAATGTGGGCTCTGGTAAAGATACCTTTGCAACTCCAACTGCTCCTGCCGAAGTAAAGCCCTTTATCCATGTTGAGGAAATGCCCGATTTTGTAGGAGGTCAGGCTGCCTTAGCTAAATACTTACAACGGCATTTACGGTACCCTGCTTCAGCTCTGCGCTCCAGCATTTCGGGCCGGGTGTTTGTTGCCTTTACGGTCAATTCAGACGGAACCATCAAAGACGTAGAAATTCTGAAAGGCTTAGGCTACGGCACTGATGAAGAGGCCACCCGAGTTATCAGTGCAATGCCGGCTTGGAAGCCTGGTCGCCAGAACAACCGGGCAGTTCCAGTGCGCTACACCTTGCCTATTACTTTCCGCTATGAATAAAGCGGAAAGTAGCATTCCGTCAAGCCATCAGAAATAGTCTCATTGAGTAGTATCACAAAGGCAGTTCAGCGACGTGTGATTCCGCGGAATCACACGTCGCTGAACTGCCTTTGTGATACTATTTTTATAAAATCTACGTTGGCGTAAATCCTTATTCGAACAAATAAGCCAATAAATTATGTTTGTTGAATATCATCCTGTTTACCTTGCTTCCTAGTATGCTTGATCTCACACCTACAGAAGAGCGCTTGGGCACCAGCTCAAAACAGCGCTTTACGCATTACTTCATGCTGGTAATGGCCATCATTTATATGGGCCTAGGCATTTTCTTATGGACGGAAGCGGCTAGTGTGATTACCATCTCTACTGGTAAACGCCAGTTGCTCGGAGCCATCTTTGTGATTTACGGAATCATTAGATTTGCTCGCACTTATCAGCAACACTTCAAAAAACGCCATGACGATGCACGCTAACTTCCGTAATGCCGGTGCTATGTTAGCGCTGAGCGGGCTACTGGCAGCTTGCAACGGCGGTGGATCCTCTTCTACCACCTCGGCCACCGATACTCCTACCAGCGGGTCGATACGGGTAGGGGTGGATGAGACGTTTGAGCCTATTCTGAAATCCCAGGTCGATACGTTTCAAAAGCTATATCCCGGCGCGCATATTCAAGCGGTATACAAGCCCGAGCAGCAGGTGATTCAGTCGTTTCTGGCTGATAGTACGAGGTTGGCGGTGGTATCACGTGACCTTACTGCCCAGGAGAAAGGGGTGCTTGAGAGACTCCAGCTTTCACCTCGCACCATAAAAATTGGGGTTGATGGTGTGGCCATCATTGTACATCCCAGTAACCCTGATTCGCTCTTAACGGTAGCGCAACTGAGGGGCATATTTACGGGCCAGCAGCAGCAGTGGGCTCAGGTGAGCAGCAAAAACAAGCTTGGCCCTATTACTATTGTCTTTGACAATAACAACTCCAGCACCGCACGTTTTGTGCAAGACTCCGTAACGCGTGGTGCAGCCCTGACTAAAGCAGCTTTTGCTTCGAAATCGAACCCAGCGCTCATAGATTACGTTGCTACTCATCCAAACGCTATTGGCGTCATTGGTGTCAACTGGATCAGTGACCGGGATGATGCTTCCGTGCAGAAATTTTTGAATCGAGTACGCGTTGTGGGTGTGAGCTCTAAACCAACCGGCTCCACTCCCGACGACTACGTGCAGCCTTACCAGGCCTACTTAGCCCAGAAGACTTATCCGTTGCGCCGAGAGCTTTATGTTATCAGCCGAGAGGCTCGCGCAGGACTTGGCACCGGTTTTGCATCCTTTATTGCTGGTAACAAAGGACAACTCATAATGCTGAAATCAGGCTTAATGCCTGCCACTGGCCAAGTGAGACTTATTGAAGTTAAATCTCAATAGCCTTTTTACCCCTTTCCGTTCCACACGCTTTTTCACTAATCCTCTTGCTCATGAACTTCAAGCCCTGGAAGCTAACGCTCCTCGCTGCCTTGTCTGTTTCCGGCTCTGCCGCACTCGCTCAGAATACCTCAAGTGTCCAACGGGCTTTTGATTTGGAGCGTTACGGTGAGGCCCGCTCTACGCTGCTTAAGCAAGGTGGCTCAACAGAGTCGAACTTTGAGTTAGGTCGTCTGTACCAGTTGCGTGACATGCCTGACTCGGCAGCCTACTACTTCAACCGTATTTCGCTGAATCAGAAAGACCCTGTTACGCTGATAGCAGCTGGCCGTGCAGCCTTGGCCAAAGGCAAAACTGCTGAAGCCGAAATTCAGTTTGACAGCGCTGTAAAGGCCTCTAAAGGCAAAGATGCCAAGGTCTATACAATGATTGCACAGGCCTACGCTGAGTCTGATATCAAGGATATCACAAAGGCTCTCACGTACGTAGATGCTGCGCAGAAACTCAACAAGGGAAAAGATGACCCCACGCTAATGATTGCTCGTGGCGACATCTATCTCAAGACTGAGCAAGGTGGCGGCGAGGCAATGAACAGCTACGAACGTGCCACTATGGCAGATCCTAACAACGTGAAAGCGTACGTTCGGAAAGGCCAGCTCAATATGCGCGCCCGGACTTACAACGAGGCCAAAACTAACCTCGACAAGGCTATCAGCATAGATCCTAACTATGCTCCTGCTTATAACGCTCTGGCTGAGACCTACTACTTTGCTGGTCGTTACGACGATGCGTTGGCACAGTTCCAGAAGTTTACCTCGTTGGCGGAGAAGTCTACGAACACGGATGCCAAGTACGCGTCGTTCCTGTACCTGACCAAGAAGTACCCCGAGGCCTTGACTGAAATCAACAAGGTTTTAGCCGCCAACCCCAACGATTTGACCATGAATCGTTTGAAGGCTTACTCGTTGTATGAGCAGGGCCAGAACGAGGAGGCACTAGCCGCCATGCAGAAGTACATGCAGATTGCTAACGCCAGCAATAAAGTAATCACCGAAGACAACGTGTACTACGGTAAGATGCTTATTAAGAGCGGTAAGACAACTGAAGGTGCTGCCATCATTAAGAAGGCTATTGATGCTGATCCGAAGAAAGCTTCTGAGCTGCAGAATGAGCTTGCCCAAGCTTACATTGCAGCCAAAGATTACCCCAATGCCATTGCAACCTACCGTGCTCGTATGAAAGCGAACGATGGTGGTGAGCTAACGGATAAGGTATACCTAGCCCGCGCTTACGAGCTCAACGACCAGTATGCACAGGCAGATAGCCTTTATGGCATGGTTCTCACGGAGCGTCCCACGTACGTTCCTGGCTACCAGATGCGTGCTCGTGCTAATGCCAACCTCGATAAAGACTCTAAGCAAGGGCTGGCTAAGCCTTACTACGAGAAATACATTGAAGTGGCCTCTGGTGCCGATGCTGCCAAGTATAAGACTGGCCTGATCGAAGCTAACAAGTACTTGGGTTCTTATTACCTGTTCACTAAGAACGACAAAGCCGCCTCATTGCCCTACTGGCAGCAGGTGCTTGTGCTTGACCCCGCTGATCAGCAAGCCAAAACAGCTGTGAGCGAAATCAACAAGCCAGCTACCAAAGCTCCGGCTAAGCGTAAGTAATTCGCTTTCTTATAGAAAAGCCCCGCCATTAGTTTATGGCGGGGCTTTTTTGTGTTTACCCAACTCTAAGCTATTACTTGGTAAGTGGCCTAGCTTACCTGCTGTTATCTAGTATACTGCTCCCAGGCTGCCAACAGAGCTTCAAAATCAGCTGGTAGCTCAACCTCGAATTGCAGCTGCTGGTGAGTTGTAGGGTGCACAAAGCCCAATGATTTAGCATGAAGCGCCTGGCGAGGCATCATCTCAAGAGCTTTCTCCGCAAACGCTTTATATGCGCCAGTACGTTGGCCATATACCACCTTATCTCCCCCATAGGTAGCATCACCAAACAGCGGGTGGCCTATGTGCTTCATATGAGCTCTTATTTGATGCGTACGCCCTGTTTCCAGGTTACACTGCAGCAAAGCTGCGGTACCAAATGACTGTAATACCCGGTAATGAGTCACGGCATGCTTCCCCTGCTCACCGTCAGGATATACGGCCTGCACTTTACGGTCTTTCATACTGCGCCCGATGTGCCCTCTGATGGTGCCTACTGCCTCTTTGGGCACTCCCCATACCAGCGCTAAGTATGTGCGCTCAATAGTGTGATGAAAGAACTGCTGGGAGAGGTGAGTCATGGCCCACTCCGTTTTGCCGACTACCAGCAACCCCGAGGTGTCCTTATCAATGCGGTGCACTAGGCCAGGTCGGATTTCCCCATTACGCCCCGTAGGTAAGTTCTGCAGATGGTAGGCCAGTCCGTTCACAAGGGTGCCCTGCCAGTTCCCGAAAGCCGGGTGCACTACCAAGCCAGCAGGCTTATTCACCAGCAGCAGTTCATCATCCTCATAGCGGATATCGAGCTGCATAGGCTCGGGCACCACTTTGAACTCACGCGGGGGCTCCGGTAGCGTAATGGTGATAACATCGAGGGGCTTTACCCGATAGTTGGATTTAACCACCCGATCATTCACCTGCACCGCCTCTGCCCGAATAGCATTCTGAATGCGGTTACGAGAAGTATTTGCTAGCCGGTTAAGCAGAAACTTATCTAGGCGTAAGAGCTCCTGCCCCTTATCAGCCCGAATACGGTGATGCTCATACAGTTCGTCTCCTCCCTCCTCTTCTTCATCGAGGTCAGGAGCTGAAAGGGGGTGCGTGTGCTCTTCGCTATAATCGGGCTCCGGCGTCATAGAATGTAGGTAATCATGAGGTCTTCTATAAACAAGAACAGCCGAGGCGTAGGCCTCGGCTGTTCTCATTAAAGGCATTACTGCCTATTTTTTGCTCTTCGTTTTAGTTTTGGTAGGTGCTGCTGGAGTTGCAGCAGTAGTAGCTGCTGGAGTAGTCACCTTGGGGGCTGCCTGGGCTGCGCCGGGCGTAATGCCCATTTTCTTCAGGATCAGGTCAGACACATCACCCTCCTTAGGACCATGCAGTAGCACAGGGCTAGCCCCATCAGAGTTCAGGATGTAAGTAAAGCCATTCTCTTCGGCTACAGCATCAATGTTCTTTTGCAGCTTATCCAGGGCGGGCTTAAGCAAAGCCTGCTGCTTCTGCTGCAACGAGTTTTCAGCGTTCTGCTGAAACTCTTGAATTGACTGCTGCATGTTTTGCAGTTCACGCTCCTTATCTGTGCGCACCACGTCGGTCATGGTTGCAGCACCCTTCTGGTAGGCCTCTCCTTTTGTACGGAACTCAGCAGCCTTGGCATCGAGCTGGTTTTTCAGCTGCGTGCTATAATCTTTCAGTTGAGACTCGATCTGCTTGCTCTCGGGCATCTGGCTTAATACGTACTCAACGCTGGTGTAGCCAATTTTCAGCGGTGCGGCCGTTTGAGCCATAGAAGCCGTAGCCGTAGTGAAAGTAAGAGCGGCAACAGCCAGTGCAACGCGGAATTTGTTCATGATGGTCATTAAAAGAAAAGGTCAGAGAGTAAGAGGGTACAAAGTTATTTTTTTCGGCTAGCCGGCCGCGGAGTAGTACGGGCTGGCGTTTTAGCTTTGGCAGGAGCATCTTCGGCTACTGTCTCATCGGCGCCAGCGGGAGCCTGAGGAGTAGTTACCGTGTTAACCGCTCCTTTTTGCGCCGCCTGGTTACGCTCGGGTGAGGCTAGACCTAGCTCCTCCAGTACAAACTCCGTGTAATCATGCGCCGGATTTGTGTATAGCATTGTTAGGTCACCGGACTTATCGAACACTACAGCCAGCTGCTTTTTCTTAGCCACTTTCTCAATGGCTTCAAATACCTGGTCCTGCACTGGTTTTGTCAGCTCCTGCCGCTTTTTGAAGAGTTGCCCTTCAAAGCCGAATATCTTGTTCTGGTAAGCTTTAATGTCCTGCTCCTTCTTCAAGATTTCGTCCTGACGCTTCTTCTTCATCGGCTCAGTCAGAACGACTTCTTCGGCCTGATAATTCCGGTAAAGCTTATCAAGATCTTTTTTTTGACTCTCAATGTCTTTTTGCCAGTTGGCCGAGAGCGTATTTAGCTCCTGTTGAGCCTGTCCGTACGCCGGCATTTTACCCATTATAAATTCAGAATCAACATATCCGAACTTCTGGGCCTGCGCCACCGGAGCCATTACACATAGCAGCAAGGCTGCCATCATCCACGTCAGTAACTTACGCATTGAGTATGAAGGATAGGTAGCCAACTGTTACTCCGCTGGGCTTAACGGATCTGCTGGCCAATGATGAAGTGGAAACGCCCTGTTGTCTGCTTTTGCCCCGCTGTATAAACCGGAACATTATCAAAGCCCCAACCATAATCAAAGCCAAGCAAACCAAATGCCGACATGAAAATACGAGCTCCCAGGCCTGCCGAACGGTACAGCTTATAGGGGTTGTAATCGGTGTACTTTTCAAACGAGTTGCCTGCCTCAGCAAAGCCCAGAACATAGACAGTTGCTGCCGGGTTCAAGCTCACCGGATAACGCATCTCCAGCACGTACTTATTGTACACTACGCCACCATTAGAGCTCTGGCGTGAGGCCGGCAATGACTCAGTACCATTAGGGTCATCATAACCGCGTAGGCCTACGTATTCAGTACCTACCAAGAAGTTGGAAGCTCCACCATAACCTAGGCCAGAACCGCCGAGCTTAAAGCGTTCAAACGGACCAATCTGGCGGCTGCTGTTGTAGCTGCCGATAAAGCCGAAGTGAGCCCGTGTGTTCAGAACCAGTTTGCCTACCAATGGCGAGAACCACGAGGCATCAAACATCCATTTATGGAACTCTACCCACTCGTTCACGCTTGGGTGCGAGCCTTTAAAGACAGAGTACGGAGGTGTTAGATTTACGCTTAATGAAAGCGTTGAGCCCCGGCGGGTAAAGGTGGGGTTGTCAATGCTATTACGCGCCAGGGTAGTGTTGAACGTGAAGTTATTCGCGTTGCCGTTGTTGAAGTTCTCAAAGTACGTGTAGTTCTGCAGTTTGTACTGGCTAAACGACAAGGAGTTGCTCAACGTGAAGTAATCATCTGGCCAGCGCAAACGCCGACCCAGGCTCACAGAAGCACTGTTTACTTTAATGGAGCTACCCGTTTTAGGATCGAAGTTGGTACCTAGCCGCTGGATGCTCTTGTTGAGGCTGAAGGAGAAAGAGTTAGGCTTCCGTCCGCCTAGCCAAGGCTCCGTGAAGGAGAACGAGTATGCCTGGTACTGTAGGCCGTTAGCCTGCACGTTTAAGGCTAAACGCTGCCCGTCACCAGCGGGCACCGGAGTCCAGTTGCGCAGGCTGCTGGCTTTGCGCAACGAGAAGTTGTTGAATACGAGGCCTACCGTACCAATGAAGCCAGCATAGCCACCCCAGCCACCAGAAAGCGTAATCTGGTCAGAGGGCTTTTCCTCAACCGTGTAGTTAATGTCTACGGTTCCGTCGGCCTGGTTTGGTACGGGGTTCATCCCGATCTTCTCGGGGTCAAAGTAGCCAAGAGTTGCAATTTCGCGTTGAGAACGAATTAGTTGCTCACGGCTGAACTTATCCCCCGGCAACGTATAAAGCGCCCGCCGCACTACGTGGTCGGAGGTTTTTGTATTACCCGCAATATTGATCTCCTTGATGCGCGCCTGTACTCCCTCCGTAATACGCATCTCAATGTCAATTGAGTCGCCTTCTACTTTAGTTTCTACAGGCTCAATCTGGAAGAACAGATAGCCGTCGTTCATGTACAACGACGTTACGTCTTGCCCGGTGGGGTTGTAGTTGAGTCGTTTATCCAGCGTTTCCTTGCTGTATACGCTGCCCTCTTTAATGGCCAACACGGAGGCCAGGGTTTTATCGTCGTAGAGGTAATTGCCGTTCCAAGTGATATGACGGAAGTAGTACTTCGGTCCTTCGTCTACCCGAACTTTAAGCGTCAGGCCTTTATCATCGCGCTCCAACGAGTCAGACACTACCACCGCATCGCGGTAGCCTTGCGCATTATAGAAGTCAATAAGCTTCTTCTTATCTTCTTCAAACTCTGCCCGCTGGAACTTACCTGAGTTAAAGAATTTCGGGAATTTTTTCTCCTTAGTCTTCTTGAATTTGCCTTTCAGCGTACCGTCTTTGAACGCCTCATTGCCTTCAAACACAATATCATGGATGCGGACCTTGGCACCTTTATCAACTTTGATGTCGAGCAACACGCTGTTTGACAAAGACGAATCTGGAACCTGCACAATGTTCACCTTGGTATCCAGGAAGCCTTTGTTCGTGTAGAACTTGCGCACCTGTGCCTTGGTGTTACTAAGCAACGCATCCGTTACTACTTTCCCCCGGATGAGCTTGATCTTGTTTTTCAGCTCATCTGCTTGGCTCTTACCAATGCCCGAAAACTCAAACTTAGACAGGCGCGGACGCTCTTTGAGATTGAAGTCCAGGAATATGCGCTGTCCTTCGATGTGATCAATACTAACACTTACGTCGCCCAGGATTCCTTGGTCCCAGAGCTTCCGGATGGCTTTACCTACTTCTTCACCGGGAATAGTAATAGGGTCGCCAATCTTTAGGCCAGTTAACCCGATGAGTGTATTAGCATCAAGATAGCGGGCCCCACTGATAGTGATACCGCCTAATGTATACCGTTGGGGTTCACCTTGAGCAGCTCCTACTGGTGCTGTTTGCGCCAGGGCAGCTTCGCTGGCAGCAACCCCCAGAGACAGGGTAATAGCTAAAGCCCGAAGAATAGTATGGTACGAAGAACTCATTTTCTGCTGTTACGAAACGGTTAGCTGCTCACTGGTTTTGCCGAAGCGCCGCTCACGCTGCTGATAAGCACGCAAGGCATCATAGAAATGCTCCCGCCGGAAATCGGGCCACAACAAATCAGTGATGTACAGCTCGGTGTAGGCCAATTGCCACAGCAAGAAGTTGCTGATGCGCTGCTCTCCGCTTGTGCGGATAAGCAGCTCTGGGTCGGGAATGCCTTTGGTAGAAAGATAACCTGCGATAGTCTGCTCCGTGATGGCTGATGCCTCCATGGTGCCAGCTGCTACATCAGCCGCCAGCCTTTGCGCTGCCTGGGTGAGGTCCCAACGCCCGCTATAGCTAAGAGCCAATACCAGGGTCATGCGGTTGCCTGCCTTCGTCAATTCTATTGCTTCCGCTAGTTCTCGCTGGCAGGAAGCTGGCAAACTTTCAATCTGGCCAATGGCTTGAAGGCGAATATTATTTTTTAATAGCGTAGCTGTCTCCTGCCGAATGGTATGAACCAGCAGTTGCATCAACGCCATTACTTCGTGGGCCGGACGAGCCCAGTTTTCAGTGGAGAAGGCGTAAAGCGTGAGATACTGCACACCAATTTCTGCGGCAGACTCTACTGTTTCGCGTACCGCTTTAATGGCACTTTGATGACCAAAGATGCGGAGCCCGCCTTTCTGCTTAGCCCAACGACCATTACCGTCCATAATGACGGCGACGTGCGCGGGAATATTCTGGGAGTCAATCTCGGACCGAGAGGCCATTGTTACTTTTTGCGTAAAGAGGCTGCAAGGTACGCAAATGGTTGCATACGCCTTGGCCTACCTTCAAACGATAAGTAGACCTACTACATTGCATGGAAGCCCCTGACACCTTCAGCATTGTTTGCTGCGTGTCAGGGGCTTCACTTTACAGGCTTCCTGAGAAGCCTATTTGTTCTTTTTATTTTTCTGAATCTCCAAAGTACCTTCTGGGCACCTTATTTTATAGAAGGTATACGAGACGCTTATGCCGTTATAAAAGTACCAGTCTTTAGTGTTTGGGTTGCCCAATACTCTTACTTCGGTGCTGGAAGAGGGCTGGTCTTTACCATTGTACCGGTCAATATCATCCGTAAAGGTTTTGCGCGCACCCGCATCTAGTCCTAAGTTCCAGTGCTGAGATACTGCGTACTTGAAACCCAGGCCAGCAGGTATGGCTAGGCCCACTAAGCCGTTGTACTCGTTGTTGGTGATGCCGCGGCCAACTACTTTAGTGTGAGCGTAGAAGCCCGCAACCCCAACAAATACATAAGGGGTGAAGTGTATCTTGTCTTTTCGGTTATGAAAGTCAAAGAAATTATACTCTAATGCTCCAGAAAGTTCCCACAAGCTACCCGTCATGTTGGCGTTCCGGTAAGCTGCCAAGGGAGCCGTGTCGTTGTTAACACCTTTCACGGTTGCATCAGCCGCACGGAGCAGCCCCCCGGTAACGGCTCCGCGTAGCGTAACTGGAGCCGATATGTCCTTACGATAGAAGGCGGTGAAGGCTGGCCGGTTGTTGCGAAACTGATAATTAGGCGACAATTCACCCTTGTAGCTTAGTCCACCTAGGCCGAGACCAACCTCGCTTGTATTTTGCGCTTGGGCTGAATGAACAAAAAAAACACTCCCTGCTTGCGCAACGCAAGCAAGGAGTGTTTTGAACGGAGTCGAATGCGTCATTAGACTGGCTGTTGAGTGATTAAGACAGCCAGTATCTGCTGGCTATCGGAATTTGGGGCTTCTTACTCTTGGAGCGAGAATATAGTTTACTGATACGCCTAAAGTAGTGTACCAGTCTTTCTCATTGCTCTTACCACGCATCTCGCCGCCTTGAGCTGCCCGATCATACGTACCGGGGAAGTTGCGAGTAATATCCCAGCCGAAATATTGTGCTTGAGCGGAGCCTAAAGCATCACGGCTGGGGGCATAGTTACCGCTCACGTCATCGAGGTAGTCAGTAAACGTTTTACGGAAACCGAGTTCCAAGCCTATGTCAAAGCTCTTGTTGAGCTTGTAACGGGCACCGGCACCAAAAGGAATTACAAATTGCGTCAGGCTGTAACCGGAAGCTTGAGCTTCGGTTCTCAACGGCTGCAGTGCTACAATATTGCCGTTTGCATCCGTGCCTTTGGGGTTATGGTGAATAACTCCCACACCACCAAACAGGTAAGGAACAAAGTCTGGACGACGAAGGTAGTTATTGCGGTTCTCGATCAGGTCGAAGATACCAACTGCTGACAGTTCAAGAATGTCATTACGGAAGTTCATATTCCGGTTGTAACGGAACTTAGCGTCCGGGTCGTTCTGGTCAGCGGCTTTCGAGTCATCGCCCGTGATACGGCCATAGGCCAAAGCCGCACGCACCGAAATCCGAGGAGCAAAACGGTGAGTAAACGAGAGGCCTAGGTTAGGGCGCGTTGCACCAGCACGAAAACTGGGAATGCTAGGCTTTGGAGTAATATCACCGAAGTAGTTCATGGCATTCAGCGATACTCCAACGGAGTTGTACTGTTTCCGCTTACTGAACTGCTGCGCACTCGCATCCGTAGCTACTAGTGCCAAGACCAGTAACAGGGCCAAAGTGTGTGTGAAGAATTGCTTCATTTGAGCGAGAGTTAGGAATAATCTGAGGTAGCTGAAAGCAAGTTGCCACTTAGACACGGTCGCAGTCAGTGACAAAAGTAGAGGTTGAAGGGAACTAAAAAAATATTAAGCCGAAAAACTATATTATCAAACCGGGATGCCCGCCGGATTTCGCCGGTCTAACCCCCAATTCAGCTTACTACGTAAGGTACTCAGGAAGTTGACATGGTTGAGCTTCACTAACCGAGCATTAAAGTTTTCACGGCGAACTGCAATCTGTACATTGGCTTCTACCGTGACGGAGCGGGAATCGAGTGAAAGCAAGAAGTTATTACTCCTCCCTTCAATCTCAAAGGATATTACGCTCCGGTCAGGTACGATGAGAGGCCGAACGTTCAGATTGTGGGGACATACGGGAGCTATAATGAAATTGTTCGTTTGCGGAAGCATTACTGGCCCTCCGCAGCTTAGAGAATAGCCTGTTGAGCCAGTTGGGGTGGATACAATCAGCCCGTCGGCCCAGTATGAGTTCAGGTACTCGCCGTCAATGTACGTGTGCACCACAATCATAGATGAGGTATCCCGTTTCAGGATACTGAACTCGTTAAGCCCGAAGTTGATAACTCCAAACGCCTCCGGATCGGTATCAACCCGAATAAGACTTCGATCTTCCAGCACAAAATGCCCTTTAAACAGTGAGTCTATGGCCTGCGAAATATTTTCTGGTGCGATAGTGGCTAAAAAGCCCAACCGCCCGGTGTTAATTCCCAAGATGGGTATCTGTAGGCTGCCAACGTAGGTAACTGTATCCAACAGCGTGCCGTCGCCCCCAATGCTGAGCACAAACCGGACCCCATGCAGAGAGTCGCCCCGCCGAAAGGTGGTGATACCCGCCGGTATCTGTACATGCTGGCTTAAGTGGGCATAGAAGGCTTCAACAATCAGTACCTCAGACTGCCGCCGTACTAGGTCTTCAAGCAATGCTTGTAGAAATGGGGCCAGGGCATCGTCGAAGGGCTTACCAAGAATGGCGATTTTCATAGTTGAAAGTTAACTCACCCAATTAAAGAGAGCTGAGTTATATCGGAAACTGGGTACGAAAGAAGAAACCTCCTTGGCCTTCTAATATGCGGGTATACTCAAGAGTAAATACCCAGTCGTAGTACGTAGCCAAATGCAAGCCTAGGCCAGTAGAGGCTAGCGCACGGTTAGGCAACCGGTTTGTGGCAGAAGATAGCGCCGGATTCCGGACGTACCCTACGTCCACAAAGGTATTTAAATACAGCACCAACGGGATAGAATTGATTTTGGCGTTGTTAATCCCGTTCAGCTTTACTCGGCCCGCATCAAAGAGCCGGTACGTAAGACCCTGCTGTACTAACCCGTAATGGCGACCTTCAATTACATAGGCATCGTAGCCGCGCACCAACACATCATAACCGAAGGCGCGGTTGTCGGCGTAGGCCACTTGCCGCGCAATACGCACTCTGCCTTGTACGCCTACACTATAGTACAAGGGGCCGCCTAGCGCTACATATCTGGCATAATGGCCCCAGAGAGTTGTAATGTTGGGACTACTCCCGGTTAAAAAACTGCGGTAGGCCACTCCTACTTCAGCAAACTGCCCGGTAAGCGGATAAGCAAAGGTATTGCGCTGATTAAGCGTACTGACCAAGCTCACCTCAACATATTGCCGCTGAGGCCCGCCTAGATAGTACGTGGCGTTTCGATGGTAGAGTGAGTCAGAGACCTTTTCCCGGTGATACGATACGTCGAGGGCAGTGCGATGCTGCACCGTCCGGCGCCAGCGAATCCCGGCTACAGCATACCGCCTTTCAATTGGGAAGCCATCTTCCTGACGGTAATTAACGAGCCGGTCCCGGTACGTGGCATAATCAAGGGCATGGCTTTGATAGTATGAAATGCCGCCTCCAAAGCCAATTCGCCGACGCTTGCCATAGCCTGGTGCTTCATAAAATAGCTCATACTTGCGGTTAAAGCCCAGCTGAATATTGGCCAGGATTTGCTCGTTTCGCCCTCGAAAGTTTCGCCGCACGATGTGCACGCCGTAGTCAAGGCGTTTCCACCGATCAGAGCGGTCAAGCCAGGAGCGAAAATTGCGGTCGGCGAGTGAAAAAATGGGTATTGGGAATGTGTACCAGCGTTCCTGCACGCTGAATAAGACCGTGAGACTCCCCTCCCGACACACGGCCTGCACCAGCACCTGATGGAACAGCTGCAGGTTAAACAAGCGCCGCCGGTTAAGCTCTAGGCGCCGGGCTAGGGTCGCCGTGGTTAAGGTATCGCCTTCGCGGAAATCAAGCTCAGCGCGTAATACCCGCTCATTGGTCACGGCATTGCCCGCAAACAGGAGGCTGCCTATACGCACTACCGTATACTCTGGACACTGTGTGGTGATTAAGCTATCCAGTGTACTGCGGCGCAGTGAATCTGGGAGTGCACTTGTGTGCGCCACTGCCACAGAGAAACTACCTAGCCAGATCAGCAGCAAGCAGAGGAGCCCCCTCACTGCAAAGGAACGGCGTGCTGGCAGAAGGTTTTCGGGCATTAGAGGCTCAGGTACTTGAGCAGCGCATCAAAGCGTTCCTGCTCATCTTCGCTGACTTCAGCAGTGCCACTAAACTGAGCTGTGATTGAGTAGCCAAAGCGCTCCAGCGTAGCAATAATGCGCGTTAGGTTGGGCGTGTTGAGCTTGAGCGTTAGCCGGATCTTGTACTGGTCATGCTCGTCCTGTGCTACATGAGCACTCATGATCTTGGCATTGTTTTCCTCTACGTACCGACTAATCTGGCTCAGGGAATAGTCGCGCTCCTCCATCACCAGCACAATTATCCCTTGCTGACCCGTTGCTACGGGCACTTTACCGAAGGCAGCCAGGGTGTCGCTGACGGTTACTAGGCCTAGGTACTCCTGCTGATCATCCAGCACGGGCACAAGCTGTACCCGGTTTTGCACGGCTACTTCAATGATGGAATAAAAATGCTGATCGTGCTGCACATGTACCTGCGCGTACCCAAAGGGCACGTCAGACAAGAGCTGGTTAGGTTTATCCTGATCAAGTAGGTCAGCTTCGGTAATCAGGCCCCGAAACTGGCGGTTTTCCAGCACGGGTAACTGGCCTACGTGGAATTCCTCCAACCAGCGGGCAGCCTTCTCCGTCGAGTCCGTCAGCTTTAAAGGCGGAATCATCTGGTTAAGCAAGTCTTCGGCAATCATTGAGTGCATCGGGGCGGGCGGGAAGAGAACGGAAAACGAAAACCAGAAAGTGATACCAACCTATAAAGCGCCAGGAAGTTATTGAGCCCGCAGCAGTATGGCAAGTCAAGCAGAAGAGTAACTTAAGTGCCTAAATCGTTGCATTGCGTGCCCCAAGTACCTTTTGCCCTCTGCCAAGTGTGTTAATCAACGACTTTTACGGGGGTCTGGTTTTGCACCAGGAATTGCCGCAGGAGCTGGTTGAACTCGCGTGGGCGTTCCATCATGGGCGCGTGCCCGCAGTGGTCGAGAAAGCGTAGTTCAGCTTTAGGCAGCAAACGGCTAAACTCATGCGCCACCACCGGCGGGGTAATGGTATCATTTAGCCCCCACACCAGTAGGGTAGGCACTTTAATCTTGTGCAGGTCTTTGGCGAGGTTATGCCGCTGCGCCGACCGGGCAATGCTGATAATGCGCAAGCACTTGGCATTGGAGTTTGTAACGTTGAACACCTCGTTTACCAACTCTTCAGTGGCTACTGTAGGGTCATAGAAAGTGTAGGCCACTCGCTCCTGCACGTAGCTGTAGTTGCCCCGCTTTGGGAAAGAGCCACCCATGCTGTCTTCAAACAGGCCACTGCTGCCGGTGAGAACCAAGCGACTCACCCGGCGCTGATTGCGCAGCGCATACACCAGCGCAATGTGGCCCCCAAGCGAGTTGCCGAGCACCGTGCAGGGCTCCGTGAGCCCAATTTCAGCCAGAAAGTCTTCTACAAACTGCACCAGGCCAGGTACGCCGGCTTTGGTAAGCGGCATATCATAGATAGGGAGTAGTGGAATAATCACCCGATAGTCGGTGCTAAACTCTGCTACTACATCCTGCCAGTTGCTGAGCGCACCAAATAGCCCGTGGAGGAGCAGCAGCACCTCGCCGGAGCCTTCCTCAACGTACTGAAATTCGTTCTTTTGTTTTATCTGCAATTCCATCTTTTCAGGGGTGGCTATTGCTGGAAGCAGTGGCCGGCCCAGTCTGTGCAATTATACAACTCTTGACCCAATTGCCTAGCAGGGCTAAGCCATGGGGTGTTAGCAGGGCTTCGGGGTGAAACTGCACCCCATATAGTGGCAACTGCTGGTGGCGAAATGCCATTATCTCCTGCTGTACGTCGGTGGTACGTGCCAGGACGTCAAACGTGGCGGGCAGTTGCTGTAGTATCAGGGAGTGGTAACGTGCGACGGGCATACGGGCCGGAAGGCCCTGCCACAACACGTCGGGCTGCGTCCACTCAATTTCCGAGACTTTGCCGTGCATAGGGCGGGCCCCACGGCGCAGCTCAGCTCCAAAGAACTCACCTAGGGCCTGGTGGCCCAAGCATACCCCCAACATAGGCACGCGTTGGTGCCAAGCCTCAATAACGGGCAGTAGTACACCTGCTTCCCGCGGCACGCCAGGGCCCGGTGAGAGCACAATGCCATCAAAAGCCAGTTCTTCCAGCACAGGCAAAGGCACATCGTTTCGCCGCACAATCACCTCGCACCCCAGCTGCCGGAAGTAATCCAGCAGGTTGTAGGTGAAAGAATCAAAGTTATCAAGCAGCAACAGACGCATACGCTTCGTTGGGTACTAATCTTCGGGGGTGGGGTTGAGCCGAGACTCGCCCTCTGCGCTGGCAGTGATGCTAAAAAACGGCACGCAGCTTTTCCAGCAAGGTACCCGCAAGCGGCATTACGTAGGCCACTATCTCTAGGGCCAGCGGAGTGGCTTGCTGCACCACGGGCAACACCTGCGACTGTGCAACCAAGCCGGGCGAAATCAGGTTAAGGCCTGCCAACCCGATGCCGTGCAGGAGTAAGCTCAAGCCCAGCACCCACTTAAGTACACCGCAAACGGCCCCGCTTATATTGTCCAGCACGCCCAGAGGGGTAAGGTGCACAGCCGTCCTGACGAAGCTACCTACCAGATGCACGCCCCACACAATCAGGGCAAACACGAGTAAAAACGACACTAGCGGCAGGAGCCCAAAGGCCTCGCCCACATAGTTGCGAACCAATGGGATGGCATCATTGAGGAGCGCCAGCCCCCCAATAACCCCTACTACAAAGGCCAGCAAAGAAGCCACCTCCAGCACCAGACCTCGCCGGAAGCCTTTTACAGCTCCCACCCCCAAAGCCAGCAGCAATAGCAAGTCAAAAGCAGACATGCGGGTTACGGTGAAATAGAGAGAGGAGGAGCGAAGTTGAGTACTTCCTACAATGGGCTAGGCCACTATACTACTCACCCCTCACCCTATTCGCTGGTTACACGTTGGTATTGTTGAGCAAATTGCTCACGGCCTGCGAAATGGCACGGCCATCAGCCTGCCCAGACAGCTCCCGGGCGGCTACACCCATTACCTTGCCCAGGTCAGAAGGGCCCGTGGCTCCTACCCGCTGAATGATATCCACCAGCTTTTCTACCAGGTCAGCCTCAGAAAGCTGCTGGGGCAGGTACTCCTCAATAATGGCCAGCTCGGCCAGCTCTACCTCTTCCAGATCGGAGCGGAACTGCTTCTGATAGGTTTCGGCGGCTTCACGGCGCTGCTTGGCGGCTTTAGTCAGAAGCTTAATTTCGGCGTCGGGCGTGAGGGCGGCACCGTGCTGGCCCTCGGCAGTTTCGGCCAACAGTATCTGCGACTTGATGCTGCGCAGAGCCGTCAGCCGAACTTTATCCTTAGCCAGCATGGCCTTTTTGATATCTGCGTCGATGTTTTCTTTCAGAGCCATAATATAAAGAAGAATGGAGGTGCAAGATTACGGGTTATTCCGGACTCGGGCAGCGCTAGGCCACTCCGGCGGCCGTTGGGAAATCCAGGAATGAATAAGGGCACTCGCCGTTACGCAGCTTACCCCCGTCCTTTAACGGAGCAGTTCAGGAAGAGTAGCTCTTGCCCGTAAGATTACAGCACCCACCATAGCTGCCAGCAAAGACCGGACAACCGGAAAGTGAGGCAGCCTGTTTGAGAGTGTATCTTTGACACCTAACCTCCGTTCAGCTCACCCCAAGATATGACGAAGCTCAGCGTTAACATAAACAAAATAGCCACCCTGCGGAATGCCCGCGGCCACAACCGCCCCGATCTGCTGCAAGCCGCCCGCGACTGTGAGCGTTTCGGCGCCCAGGGTATTACGGTGCACCCGCGCCCCGATGAGCGCCACATTCGCTATCAGGATGCGCGAGACCTAAAAAGCATTGTTACCACGGAGTTTAATATTGAGGGCAACCCCACCCCTGATTTTCTGGCCCTGGTGCGTGAAGTGCGGCCCGAGCAGGTGACCCTGGTGCCTGATGCTCCCGACGCTATTACGTCTAATGCAGGCTGGGACACCATTCGCCACCAGGAGTACCTGCAGGGCGTGGTGCAGGAGCTCAAAGGGCTAGGCTGCCGTGTGAGTATTTTTCTTGACCCCGACCTAGACATGATGCGGGCCGCCGCTACTACCGGCACCGACCGCATTGAGCTTTACACCGAAGACTACGCCCGCCAGTATCCCCAAGACCCCGCCGCGGCAATCCAGAGTTACCGCGCCGCCGCTGAGCTGGCCCAGGAGCTAGGCCTGGGCCTCAACGCAGGCCACGACCTCGACCTCGATAATCTGGCTTACCTGCATCAGAACCTGCCGGGCCTCGCCGAGGTTAGTATCGGCCACGCTCTCATTTGTGATGCCTTGTACCTGGGGCTGGAAAACACCATTCAGCTCTACCGCCGCCAGCTAAAGTGAAATAGCAAATAGTGAGAAGGTGAGGCTACTGCGCTACACGCGCCCGAAACGCCGCCGGAACGTCCGCTTACCATCTTACTGTTCACCTTTTTCAGTACTCACTATTTCACTTCTTCCCGCCGTGCCCCGTCTTCCCCTCCCCGACTTCCTGCAAAACTCCTCCGACGCGCCCATTCTGGATGTGCGGGCGCCTATAGAATTTCAGCACGGTCATATTCCGGGGGCGGTGAGCTTCCCGTTGTTCACGGATGAGGAGCGGGCCCGCATCGGCACTACCTATAAGCAAATCAGCCAGGATAAAGCCGTATTGCTGGGGCTTGATTTCTTTGGCCCGAAGATGGGTGAGCTGGTAAAGCAGGCTAAAAAGCTGGCGCCCCTCAAGCAGGTGCGGGTGCATTGCTGGCGCGGAGGCATGCGTAGCGGCGCTGTACTGTGGCTGCTGGAGTTGGCTGGTTTTCAGGTGCAGCTTCTTGACAAGGGCTACAAGGACTACCGCCGCTGGGTGCTGCAGGAGTTTGAGCGCCCCAGGCCATTACTGGTACTGGGGGGCCTTACTGGCTCCGGCAAAACCGATGTGTTGCACGCCCTAGCCAGCCAGAGTCAGGCTATTATTGATTTGGAAGGACTGGCCCGGCATAAAGGCTCGGCATTTGGCAGCATTGGCCTGCCGGCGCAGCCTACGCAGGAGCAGTTTGAGAATGATTTAGCGGGCGTACTGGCGGCGCTGCCCGAAGCGGGCCCCATTTGGGTAGAAGACGAAAGCCGTACTATTGGCGGCGTGCACGTGCCTACTCCCCTGTTTGCGCAAATGAGCTCAGCCCCGCTACTTGTGCTGGATATTCCGCGGGAGGTGCGGGTAAGCAAGCTAGCCGATGAATATGGCCGGCAAGACCCCGCCGCGCTGGCAGCGGCCATTCTCAAAATCCGGAAGCGCCTGGGTGGGCTGGTAACCAAAGAAGCCCTGGCTGCTATTGGCGAGGATGACATGGAAAAGATGGTGAGCCTAGTGCTCGACTACTACGACAAAACCTACAGCCACGGCATTGACAACCGCCAGGTTACTCGGGTGGAGTCTTCTACCTGCGACCCGGCCGTAAATGCCGAACTGGTACGTCAGGCCTTGGCTAAAATAGGGTTCCCTGCCAGCACTCAGCCCGTAGCGCATGGTTCCTAAGCTGAGAGTGGCGCGGCCCACCAACGACCTGGGCCCATTGTTGCGGTTTTACCGGGATGGGCTGGGCCTCACTGAACTGGGCTCGTTTGCCAACCATGACGGGTTTGATGGGGTGATGCTAGGCCACCCGCAGGCCCCTTACCACCTGGAGTTTACCACGCAGCAGGGCCAGCTGATAGCACCGGCACCCACCCCGGAGCATCTGCTCGTATTTTACTTGCCTGATCATTCGCAGTGGCTCTTGGCTGTAGAGCGAATGCAGGCCCACGGCTACGCTCCAGTAGTGTCACACAACCCGTACTGGGACCGGCTGGGCCACACCTACGAAGACCCCGATGGATACCGGGTGGTGCTGCAAAACGCCCCCTGGGAATACTAATTACTCTGTAACGCTCATTACGTCATATGTCTCTCGCCTCCGAACCTACCGACCAAATCCGCCTCACCCAATACAGCCACGGCGCCGGCTGCGGCTGCAAAATTGCGCCCAAGGTTCTCGACCAGATTCTGCATACCAGCATTCCGCAGCCCCACGATGCCCAGCTCCTGGTGGGCAACTCCTCCCGCGATGATGCCGCCGTGTATGACATTGGCGGCGGGCAGGCCATCATCAGCACCACCGACTTCTTCATGCCGATTGTGGATGATGCCTATGACTTCGGCCGGATTGCCTCCGCCAACGCTATTTCTGATGTATATGCCATGGGCGGACGGCCGGTTATGGCCATTGCCGTACTGGGGTGGCCTATTGATAAGCTGGCTCCGGAAGTGGCACGCCGCGTGATTGAGGGCAGCCGCAGCATCTGTGCCGAGGCAGGCATTCCGCTGGCCGGCGGCCACAGCATCGACTCGCCTGAACCCATTTTCGGGCTGGCAGTAACGGGCCTGCTCGACATCAACAACCTCAAGCAGAACGACACCGCCACCGCTGGCTGTGAGTTGTACCTCACCAAGCCCCTGGGCGTAGGAATGCTCACCACAGCGCAAAAGCGCGGCATTCTGCGCCCCGAGCACGAGCAGCTCGCCCCCGAGAGCATGATGCAGCTCAATAAGATTGGGCAGGAGCTAGGCCAGGTAGCAGCCGTGCGCGCCATGACAGATGTAACCGGCTTTGGCCTGCTAGGCCACCTCTCAGAGGTGTGCGAGGGCAGTAACCTCACGGCTGAGGTGGAGTTTAGCAAAGTACCGCTGCTTGCCGCCGCCGAAGAATACCGGGCGCAAGGCGCCGTACCTGGCGGCACCATTCGCAACTGGGACTCTTATGGACACAAAATCGGGGAAGTAACCGCTGAGCAGCGTCAATGGCTCTGTGACCCACAAACTTCGGGTGGCCTACTCGTGTGCGTGGAGCCAGGTGGCCGTGAGCAAGTACTGGCCATTTTTGAGCGCCACGGCCTGCAGCTAGAGCCCTTTGGCCGGCTGCGCGAGCACGTAGCCGGTGAGCCCTGGATTTCTGTGCGCTAGGTCCCTGTGAAGCTGCTTCCGTTTTTGCGGCCGCTGCTGGAAGCGGCGGCCGCCATTGCGCTGATGGCTGTGGGCCTGCGGTTTATTACAAGCTTTTTTGCCAGCAAAAGCCGGGTGTATAGGCCTACGTTCTTGCGGCAGTTTGCGCTGGCCTTCTGGCCCCTGCTCTGCCTGGGGGTAGGCTTGCCTTTTTTAGGGTCTTTCTTCTATATCGGGACCGTACCCTTATATGAGCAGGTGCTGCTTGGCTTCATTACAGCCGTAGTATTGGGGTTTTCCGTGCCGGCACTGGTACTACATGCCCAATACTACGCCCGCAACCTCGATACCACTCTGGTCTTTGATCCGAAGCAAAACATCCTGGAAGTGTACGAAGGAAGGGTGCGAATTCCCTTTGGCAAAAGTGATTTAATACGGGTTGAGCGCGTCACTTGCCAGTCAAGGCGCATGTTCTGGAGCAACTACAATTACATCAAGCTACACCTGCGCACGGGAGAGGTTTTAACCCTTACCTCTTTGCTCACCCGCCTCGACCCCGTGGCTGAGTTCCTGCGCAATACTCCCCTGGAGCATCAGCAGCGCTGGTTCTGTTTTGTATAGCTAACTCAGTGCCTGCACTATTCAAACGCTTGATCAACATACTACCCAGCGGGCACTTGCGTTATACATGTAGCAACATGCCTAATTTGCATCCCACTATTCGATGAAACCAGCTTTCAGCCAGGTAAAGCTCGGAATCAGGCATATACCTTTGCTATTTCCTACTTGCTCTTATTTAGTTGATGCAGCGGTTTTTATTTGCATGGTTGCTGCTGATTGCCTACCCCATCTTCGGGCAAACGAGTGACGAGCAAGCCGAAGTAGTTCTACTGCGCCAGCTAGCCACGCAGCCCGCCGACACCGGCCGGGTGCGGCAGCTGGCCTCGCTGTGCTACGTCCTGCATGACTCGGCTCCTACTAGAGCCATTCCGTATGGCGAGCAGGCTGTACGGCTGGCCCGCCGCTTACACGACGACCACGGCCTACTGCGCAGCCTGCTGGTGCTAAGCAGCTCTTACGCCAATATTTCTGATGGCCCGCACGCGCTGTTGCTGCAGCGCCAAGCCTTGGTACTAGCCCGGCGCCTGCACGATATGAATGGTATTGTGCGCAGCTATACGGGGATGGGTGGCGTGCACCATGAGCGCGGCGACACTGCCGCCGCGCTGCTTAACTACCAGCGCGCCCTTGATTTAGTGTACCGCCCGGGCGTGCAGGTGCGCACCCAACTAATTCTGTTCGGTAACCTGGGTAACCTTTACTTCCACCTCAAAAAGCACCAAGATGGGCTGCTTTTCACCCGTCGGGCTTTGCAACTGGCCCGCCGCACTGGTGATATAGCCGGTGAGTCACTGTACCTGGCCGACTTAGGTTCTTATTACCTCCGGCTTGAGCAGCTAGGCACTGCGGAAGGGCTTTTGCGGGAGGCCCTGGGCCTGGTGGCTCCCCTTCACCAGCCGCGCTATGAGTCCGGCCACCTGGAGCTACTGGCTAATGTTTTGTACCTGCAAGGAAATCTTCGCGAAGCAGAGCAGCTCACCCGGCGCGCTATGCAGCTGGCACGCCAGATAAATTACCATGAGCGCGTGCTGGATGCCTACAGCCTGCTGGCTGATATTAACGCCAGCCGCAAAAATTATGAGGCGGCGCTCAGCTGGCAGCAGATGTTCCGTAACCTCAACGACACGCTCAACAACCGCTCCCGCCTGCAAGTGCTAACGGCCCTGCAGGCGCGGTATGAGTCGGTGGAAAAGGAAAACCAGATTCGCCTGCTCACGGAGCGTAGCCATATGGCCCAGCACCGCAACCGTGAGCTCTGGACGGCCGTTGCCCTGCTGCTGTTGGCGTTGGGAGGTATGGGATTTATGTACGCGCAGCTACGGCGCAGTCGGGCTGCTCTTGCTGAAAACAATGCTACCCTGCAGGAAGCTACGCTTGAGCTCCGCCAGCTGGCGGCCTCCAAAGACCGGCTATACTCCATTGTGGCCCACGACCTGCGCGGACCGGTTACGTCTTTTTCTGGCGTAACGGAGCTGATTGATTTTTATCTGCAGCGCGGTGATGAGGAAGGCCTGCGCCGGTTGCCAGACATTGTACGCCAGGCCGCCCAAAACCTAAACAGCCTCCTCGATAACCTCCTTAACTGGGCCGTGAGCCAAACTGGGGAGCTAGCCTTTCAGCCAGAGCGGCTGCTGGTTGCTGATCTGCTGACTGAACTAACAGGCCTTTACAGCACTTCCGCTGAAGCTAAGCAAATAACCCTTCAGACCAGCTGCTCCCCCACCCTGGCCATTTGGGCTGATCCGCACATGACCCGCACGGTGCTGCGCAACCTCATCAGCAACGCCCTCAAGTTTACCCCGGTAGAAGGCACCATTTGCCTGGAAGCCGAAGCCCTGCCCAGAGCGCTTGTGCAAATAAGCGTGACGGATACTGGCCTAGGAATGCCCCCTAAGCAGGTAGCCGCCCTCCTGGCACCCGAGGGCCTGGTACTGCCCGCTCAAGGTCCGCGCTCAGGCACTGGCCTAGGCCTGATGCTCTGCCGGGCGTTTACGCAACGCCAAGGTGGCACCCTGCAAATCAAGAGCCTCGAAGGCCAGGGCACCACGGTTTCTGTTACGCTGCCCAACGCCCAGCGGTAAGCCGCGCGCATGTGGCGCCATCTTCCGACCTTTGCCGAACGTATCACCTGTACTTTCGGCTATGCTTCTTCACTTCCGCGAAATGGGCCAGGGCGCTCCTCTGGTAATTCTCCACGGCTTATTTGGCAATTCTGATAACTGGCAAACGCTGGCCCGGCGCTGGTCAGAGGCAGGCCACCGGGTTATTGTGGCCGATTTGCGCAACCACGGCCGCTCTTTCCACTCCGCAGAACACTCCTACGAGTTGATGTCGGGAGACATCTTGGGTTTGTTTGACCACTTGCAGCTTGACGCGGCCACTACTACTCTGCTAGGCCACAGTATGGGCGGGAAAGCCTCTATGCGCTTCGCCCTCGACCACCCTACGCGCCTGGCGCGCCTGGTGGTGGTTGATATTGCCCCCCGGGCTTCTGATATGGCCCACCAAGACGATATTCTGGCTGGCCTGAATGCCGTGCCCGTTGCCGGGCTTGAAACCCGGCAGCAGGCCGAAGATGCTCTGGCTCAGCACATCCCCCAGCCGGGCGTTCGGCAATTTCTGCTTAAAAACCTCTATCGCCTCGAAGATAACTCTTTTGCGTGGCGGCAGAACCTCGCGGCCCTCAACGAGCACATGCAGGCTATTGGCGCTGAAATCACGAGTGAGCAGCCATTCCTAAAGCCTGCACTGTTTATTCGGGGAGGCAAGTCAGACTACATTTCTACCGAGGATAAGCTCTACGGCATTCCCGCTATTTTCCCCAATTCTCAGATAGAAACTATCGTGAATGCGGGCCATTGGGTACACGCTGAGGCTCCTGACGCTGTTTTTGGGCTGGTACATGCCTTCGCTACCCAAGGCTAGTTTCTTAGCAATGGCTCCGTAGGGCCTAGGCCTACTCTCTTTCGGTTCTCACCATCTATAATCCTCCGCTTTGAAAAAAGGCACGCTGTACTTGATTCCCACCATCTTGGCCGATGATACTGCCGCGCAGGTGCTTCCTCCGCAAGTAGGCAGCCAGGTAGCCGCCCTCTCCTACTTTTTGGTGGAAAACGCCCGCACAGCCCGGCGCTTCATTAAGAGCGTAGCGCCCCAGCAGGTTATTGAGGAGCTACGCATTGGAGTGATTGACAAGGACAGCACTGAGGCGCAGATTCAGGCGGCGCTAGAGCCGGTGCTACACGGCCAACATGCGGGAGTTATCTCTGAGGCTGGTTGCCCAGGCATCGCCGACCCCGGTGCCGAGCTGGCGCGTCGGGCGCATCAGGTGGGCATTAAGGTAGTGCCCCTAGTGGGGCCCTCTTCCCTCCTGCTTGCCCTAATGGCGTCGGGCATGAATGGGCAAAGCTTTGCCTTTCATGGTTACATACCTATTGAACGGGCCAAGCGGGTTGCGGCCCTTAAAACCCTCGAAAAGCAGGCGCTAACCCAGCACCAAACGCAGCTGTTCATTGAGACGCCCTACCGCAACATGCAGCTGCTCGAAGACCTGCTGACCACGTTGCATCCTGGCACCCGTTTGTGTATTGCTGCCAGCCTAACCGCCGAGAACGAGTTCGTACGCACTGATACCATAGCCGGCTGGAAGGGGAAGCTGCCTGAGATTCATAAGCAGCCAGCCGTTTTTCTGATCGGCAAATAGCTGTTGTTGCCGCAACGCAGAAGAGCCCGTACTAGGTGTAGGCCACTTTGGCCAGCACCGGTACGGGCTCTTCTGCGTTACGAGCGACGAAGCTCACGCGTTATTTCATCAGTTGGTACACCAGCAGCGCTGAGAAATAGGCTAGGCCAGTCATGTAGAGCAACTGCATAACAGGCCATTTCCAGCCCTTGGTTTCACGGTATGTGGCAGCCAGCGTGCTCATGCACTGCATAGCAAACACGTAGAACACGAGCAGGGAAAACGACCGGGCCGGCGTGAAGAACGGTTGGCCATTGGCATCCTTTTCCGACGCTAGCTTCTGCTGCACGGTTTGCTGGTCAGCATCCTGGCCTACGCTGTAGATAGTTGACATAGTACCCACAAATACTTCGCGGGCCGCAAAAGAAGTGAGCAGCGAAATACCAATCTTCCAATCAAAGCCCAGTGGCCTAATAGCCGGCTCAATCAGGTGCCCGAAGTGCCCGGCATAGGAGCTTTCCAGCTTTTCTGAGGCCACGTGTGAGTCAATCTCAGCAGCCGTGAATCCTTTGGCTTTGCCCTCGGTTTTAGCGCGCTGCTCCGCTTGCTCCAACTCATTTGCCGGCCCATATGAAGCCAGCACCCAGAGCAGGATGGAAATAGCCAGGATTACCTTACCCGCCTGAAAAACAAAGGCTTTCACCTTCTCAACGATGGTAATACCAACGTTTTTCCAGCGGGGCCAGCGGTACACCGGAAACTCCATAATGAAGTAGCTGCGCTCCTTGGTCTTCATCAGCAGCTTCATAGCCCAGGCGGAGAGCACGGCCGCCACAAACCCCAAGAGGTAAAGCCCCATCAGCGCAAAGCCGCGCAAATTGAAAATCCCCAGAACAGGCTGATCAGGCACCACCAAGCCAATGAGCACCGTGTAAACCGGAATGCGAGCGGAGCAGCTCATCAGAGGCGTGACGAAGATGGTAATCATCCGGTCCTTCCAATTCTCAATGGTGCGCGCGCTCATGATGGCCGGCACCGCGCAGGCCACCCCCGAAATCAGAGGCACCACGCTCTTCCCGTTCAACCCAAACTTGCGCATGATGCGGTCCATCATGAACGTAACCCGTGCCATATAGCCGGTTTCTTCCAGCACCGCAATGAAGGCGAAGAGCAGGGCAATCTGCGGAATGAAGATTAATACCCCTCCCAGGCCCGCCAGCACGCCTTCGGTGAGCAGGTTAATTAAGGGCCCGTCAAAATTAGTCTGGATGAGACTATTGATCCAGGCCACTCCCTGATCAATCAGCTCCATGGGATAGCTAGCCCAAGCAAACACCGCCTGAAACATAAGAAACAGCACCCCTAAAAAAATGAGGTAACCCCACACTTTGTGAGTCAATACCTTATCGAGGCGGTTGCTGTAAGGCTCGTTGCGCTCAGTGCGCGTTACCGATACCGTATTGAGTAGGATATCGTTGATGCTGGCATAACGGGCAATAGTTTCCTGGGCCTGCCGGGGCGTGGCCTCAAACCCATATTGCTGCACCAGCTCTCCGATATACGCCCGGTCATCGGGCGAGAGAAAGCTGATTTGGCGGTACTGGTGCGCGTAGTGCAGCGCCAGGTAATCGTTATGCAGATTGAAGTAGTACCGAATCTGCCGAATCATAGGCAGCAATTCATCTTCAATCTCGTAGAAATGCGTGGCGGGCGCATCGAGCATCTGCGCCATTACAATCTTAAGTGCTGCAATACCAATGCCTTTGCGGGCATTCATCGGAATGATGGGCACGCCCAACTCCTGCTGCAGAGCTGTAATATCAATATTAACGCCGTGCTGAGCAGCCACGTCCATCATATTGAGGGCCAGTACCGCCGGCAGGCCCAAGTCGGCGAGCTGCGTGAATAGCAGCAGATTGCGCCGCAGGTTACTGGCATCGGCCGTTACTACTACAAAGTCGGGGTACTGCTCGCTGGTGCGGTCATAGAGCAGGTCGGTGATAACCTTCTCGTCGAGGCTTTTAGGATAGAGGGAGTATGTACCGGGTAGGTCAATAATCTCGGCCCTGAGTTGAGGAGTGAGCTGACTCACGCCCGTTTTACGGTCTACGGTTACCCCTGGGAAGTTGCCAACCTTCTGGTTGAGCCCCGTGAGCTGATTAAACAGGGAGGTTTTGCCCGAGTTGGGATTTCCAATCAGTGCAATTCTGGTGAGGGCACCGGGGTGCCGGGGGGCAACGGCCTCTAGTATCGCGGCCGATGCGCCCGCGCCGGCCCGGCCGGTAACAAATTCCACCCCTGCCATTCGCGTTGGTTATTTCAAAACAATAGTAGCTGCCTCGCTTACCCGCAACGACAGCGTATACTCCTCACTCTCGCCTACTACCACGGTGATTGGGCAGCCCAGTGGAGCCCGGCTGTTGAGCCGCACCTGCGTACCTGGTATGCATCCCATCTCCAGGAGCTTGAGCGCCATTTCGGGGTCTTTGAGGCAGCAGATAGTCCCACTCTCGCCCAAACGTAAATCTTTCACGCTACGGGGCATGGCGGGCGAAGCATTGGTGGGACGGATGGACACGGGCGGTAGGGATTATTTAGATTCTCTTTAAACAAAGGTACCACCCTTTTAGGTTTCGGCCAAAGCGCAGAATTCTCTAGTGGAGTTTGGCCGAAAATCTTAACTATCAAGCTTATAATTATTCTTCCAACAAATTGCACAACTATAAATATTCTGTGAGGTATTGCTTGCAGTGCCCAAAATGATTGTAATTTTGGCATAGTCTTACCTGTCTGCATATGCTCCAACGCGTACTCTCTATTCTCTTCTTGGCCTTGCTTCTCCCAGCCATAGGTTTTGCACAGGAGAACAAAATATCAGGCCGCATCGTGGACGAAAAGTCCAAAGAGCCCATTCCCTTCGCCTCGATAGGCCTACGGGAAGAACAAACGGGTGCTCTTACCAATGAGTATGGTTATTTCCAGCTGGCCATGCCAGAGAAGAATCCTCAGGACTCCCTCATTATTAATGCCCTTGGCTACTTCCGCAAGGCAGTGCTCATCAAGCCCGGCATTAAGGTGCAGGACATGATTATTGAAGTGCCTAAGCGGGCTATTGCGCTGAAAGAGGTTAAAGTGACCAGCAGTGCCAAGATCAAAAACCTTGACCTGGGCTCTAAGTCAACTACTCCCGGTGAAGGCATGATTCAAGGCATGCCAGGCAGTCAGTACGCCTTCTTCGTGAAAAACGATAAAGGCAAAAACCTGGGCAACGTTCGCTCGGTATCCTTCTACATCGGTGAAAATGGTTTCCCCCGCGAGCCATTCCGTGTGCGTCTGTATAAAGCTGATGGCAATTACAACTCACCCAACACGGACCTCCTGACCGATAACATTGTAGTATCAGCCCCGAAAGGAGGTGAGTGGTACACTATTGATCTGACCCAGTACAACATTGAAGCTCCCAAAGAAGGCTTCTTCGTGGCAATGGAGTGGATTGTAAGCGGTGACAAGTTTTACACCACTAACTTCATGGACAATTACACGCCTTATGGTCAGATCCTGCGGCCTACCTTCGAATTCAAGGAGAGCCGCACCTGGAACTACACCATCGGTCGTGGCTGGAGCCTGATTACTTTGGCTAGCAATGGCCAGCGCTACAACGCGATGATTCGGGCTGAAGTGGACATGATTAAGGATTAGTACAACTTATTGCTGCTTAGAGAATAAGAGTTACTCAGTGGCAACTCTAGGCCACTTCAAACATGCTCTAAAAGCAAAATGGCCGGCTCACTACATGTGAGCCGGCCATTTTGCTTTTAGAGCATGTTTGCTACCCAAGAATAGCTGCCTAGCTTAAAGTGTAACCAGCCCACGCAAAGGAGAACTACATTTCCTTTACGTGGGCTAGAGGCATTATTTACGCACGGCAATTTCTACCCGGCGGTTCTGCTGGCGGCCAGCGGCCGTAGCGTTAGAAGCTACTGGGGCCGTTTCGCCGAATGACTCGATGCTTACGTTTGCTGCATTCATCTGGCCGTTGGTAGTCAGCCAGTTTTTCACTGCAGCCGCGCGTTTAGCCGCCAACTCCCGGTTGTATGCTTTATCACCGCGGGAATCAGCGAAACCTAAAACCTGTACTTCCTTGCCCCGGAAACGCTGTGCCACCGAAGCGCTGATTTCAGCGAGGGCCCGAGTAGCAGAAGGCTTGATTTCAGCCTTATCAGTGTCGAAAAGGATTTTTTCTTCCAGACCGTATACGTTGTACTCATCATCACTGCGCACTGACACTTCAGGCAGGTCAATTTCCTCGAGCTTCACATCCGCAAGCTTAGCCTTGGTCATGTCCCAGGTTTTGCTGACAGCAGCGCCTGCTTGGTCGGCGGCGTTTTCCATTTTATCACCGGCGGTACCAGCTGCAGCGGCTGCGGTTTCGCCATTCCGGTACACTACGGCCGTATCAGCAGTAGCTTCCTGAGGCTGGTCTTTGGTTTCGGGGTTCTTCAGGTCGCCGCAGGCCGATAAAAGAGCGGTGGCGGCGAAAATTGAGAGGAAATGCTTTTTCATATATAGAGGAAGAGAGAAATGATGAGCTTGGGCATACGCAAAAGAGGGCCGAATGGCTAAGCCCACCCGGTCCTCTTGCTACTGTGTAAGACCAGCAGAGAGCTTATTTTTTGCCCTTGTCGGTTTGAGTTTGCTGCACAACCCACTCCCTAATGGCCTCTTGGGCGGCAGAGGAGAAAGCTGGCTTTTGTTGACCGTTTACCAGCGGCCATTCCTTCGGATCAGACTGGAAGAGGTGGTTTACTCCCAGCAGCTTACGGGGAGTTACGCTGCCGCTGCTCTTCAGGCACTTGGTTAGCACCGCCAAATTTGCATCGGCGCCTACGTCTAAGTCTGCCGTGCCATTCAGCAGCAGTACGGGGCACTTTACATCACCCATCTTGGCCGTAGGGTCAAAGCTGAGGAACGCTTTGTAACGGGCCGAAGTCATGTCAGTAGCGGCAAGCCGCACGGCGCTAGAATCCAGCGTGGGGTTGCTTTGGCGTAACATGTTAGCAATGATAGGTTTCGCTTGCGTTGGATCGGGCGTTTGAGCAATAAAGTCAAACATAGCCTGCTGGTTTTTCAGGGCCGTTTCCATTTTGGCAGCATCAGTACCTGTCGCCTTCAGCATATTGGCCTGCTGCTGGGCCTGCAATACTCTACCAGGCAAGCCAGGAGCTGCCAGCGTTACTACAAAGCTGGGGGGCAGAGGCTGGGCGGCAGCCAACAGGGCTACGTTTCCGCCTTCTCCGTGGCCGATTACGCCCAGGTGCTCCAAATCAATTTCAGGGCGGGTGCGCAGGAAGTTCAGGGCCGCCTGCACGTCAGATACCATATCTGGCACGGTGGTAGTGCTGGCCTGCCCGCCTGATTTGCCCACGCCGCGGTCATCGAAGCGCAGCACGGCAATACCACGCCGCGTCAGGTAGTCGCCTAGAGCTCCTAGCACGTGGTAGTCGCCTACGGTACCTTCCCGGTCGTGCGCTCCAGCATCGGACACTAGCACTACCGCCGGAAACGGCCCCTTGCCCGCCGGAATTGTAAGCATACCGGCCAGGCGCAAATCAACGGGAATATTGGTAAAAAGCACTTCCTCCTCGCGGTAAGGGGGCGTGAGGCGAGCTTTGGGGTTCGTGTCGATGGTGGCGGGCACGAACTCCAGCAGCATGGGCACGGTAAAGCCCGGCTGGCTCCAAGTGCCATCAATCTTCTTTCCATCGGGGGTCAGGCGGCCCATGAAACGGCTACCAGCTTCTTCAGCGGCCAGAGAAATGGTATCGCCGTGCACAGATACGGCCACCGGCATGCGGCTGACTTTCTGCAACGGCACATCCATGGCCGCGAAGTAGGTTCCGTCGCTAAGCTTTACTAACCGGAAAATCACTTCCAGTTTCCCTCCCGGCACTTGCAAAGGACCCTTCCAATAGCCATCGAGAGCATTTTGTGTTTCGCCGGCTACGCTGCGGTTGCATGTCAGAATTACAAGCAGCAAATACAATAAGGTGCGCTGCCACCAGGATACGTGTACAATTTTATTCATGCAGTAGGTGGTAAGAGTAGGAAACGAAATGCTTAAAAAGCAGAAGCGGGTAAGCAGTTCTACGTGGTAAGGACCTGTACTAACCTGAGCAAGCAGAGGGTGAAATGCTTACCATATTCATAACCCATATAGCTCAACAGTAACCCTCATAATGAAATGAGCTGATGACCAGGCAAAGTCAGCTGCCCAACTACTTATTCTACCCCATCCTGAGGCAGCCAAACTGCTCTAGCCCCTCAAAATGAAACTGTAGCGACGAGTTATGAAGGAGCAAAATTAGGGCTTGATGTTATATAAAATAGCATAGACGCTATAATTATTTCTATATCAGCCGCATCAATTACTATTCTTATATACAATAAGATATTTCTCCTCAACTACTTGCCAAAAAACCAGTAAGTGAGCACCTGTATTATTCGGTGATGAATACCCGCTTTACCCGCTCACTCACATTAGTAAGGAGTTCATAGGGAATAGTGCCCACTCGCTGGGCTAACTCGGGTAGTGTAAGTCCCTCTCCAAATATGATGGCTGTGTCGCCGGCTCGCAAGTCGGGGATGTGGGTTACATCTACCATACACATATCCATGCACACATTACCAATAATAGGGGCCCGCTGGCCGCGAATGAGCACTTCGCCCGCGCCGTTGCCGAAGCGCCGGTCATAGCCATCAGCATACCCAATGGCCAGGGTGGCAATGCGCCGGTCGTGGTCTACGGCTTGCCCGCGGCGGCCATACCCTACCGTATGATTGGCGGGCAAAGTTTTCACCTGGGAGATGGTAGTGCGCAACGTGCTGACGGGTCGCAGGGCTTCCTGCTCCTGGCCGGTGGCTTCTACCCCATACAGGCCAATGCCCAGCCGCACCATATCCAGCTGCGCCTCCGGAAAGCGCACAATACCCGCCGAGTTTAGGGCATGCTTTATAATGGAGTAGCCTAGGGCAGTTTCCAGCTGGGGCGTCATGCGGTGAAAAGCCGCGAGCTGCTGCTGAGAGAACTCGTTGTGTTGGGCCTCATCGGCGCCGGCCAAGTGGGTGAGGGCGCTGGCCACGCGCAAGTGGCCTAGGTTGCGCTGCAGAAGCTGGCAGAGCAGAGGTACGTCTTCCTCCGCAAACCCCAGACGGCGCATACCTGTGTCGAGTTTGAGATGGATGGCGGGCAAGGGGCCTTCCTGGGCAGCGGCCAGGTACGCATCCAGCAGCTCAAAGGAGTAGATTTCAGGCTCCAGATGATATTGCCGCAGTTTCTGAAAGGCATCTGGCGAGGGGTTCATCACCATGATGGGCAGGCTGATGCCGTGCTGGCGCAGATCCACGCCTTCATCGGTGTAGGCCACAGCCAGGTAGTCGGCCCGATGAAACTGGAGCAAGTTGGCTACTTCATAGGAGCCGCTGCCGTAGGCGAAGGCCTTCACCATCACCATCAGCCGCACGCCAGGCTGCAGGCGGCGGCGGTAGAAGTTGAGGTTGTGCACCAGGGCATCGAGGTTTACCTCCAGCACCGTACCATGGATTTTCTGTTGAAAAACCGCCACAATCCGCTCGAAGCCATAGCGCCGGGCGCCTTTCACCAGGATGGTTTCATGGCGAAACTGGTCGGGCTGAAAGCTGGTCAGGAAGGCTTCGGTATCAGCATAGAAAGCGGTATCCAGACCGGCGAATGCCGCTTGGTTCTGGCTGATTTCGGGGCCGATGCCAATGAGCCGCTCAACGCCATGGGCCGTAGCCTGGGCGGCTACTCGCTTGTAGAGCTCGGCAGCCGGTAACCCCGACTCCAGCACGTCGGAGAGAATGAGTGCCCGGCGGCCCCGGCGGGGCTGGCGAGCCAGGGCATCGAGGGCAAGGCTGAGGCCAGCTAAGTCATTGTTATAGGTATCATCCAGAACGTAGCAGTCGTTGAGAGCCTGCTTCATTTCCAGGCGCATAGCCACCGGCTGAAGACGGTCGAGGCGGCGCTGAATTTCGGCGGGGGCCACCTGGCGCCACAGCAGTACCGTGAGGCCGTGCAAGGCATTTTCTACCGAGGGCTCATCGGCGAAGGGCAGCGTGAAGGTATGCTCCTGGGGCAGTGGCTTAGCCCGCTCAACCCGCACCACAGTACGCTCAGCCGAGGCATCATGGATGGTGATGAGCACATCAGCCTGCTGGCCGTCGAAGAGGGTGCGTTGGCGGGTCCAGGGGAAGCGCGCGGTGCGGCGACTATCAAGCTGGGCCTGGGCTACCTCATGAATCAGGGCATGATCAGCACAGTAGAAGAGTGTGTCCACGTCTTTAAACAGCTGCATTTTCTCCTCCGCCTTGGCCCTGGCAGAGGCAAAGCCGGCATCGTGGGCCGTTCCGAGGTTAGTAAACAGGCCTAGTGTGGGCCTGATCATGTGAGCCAGGCGGGCCATTTCGCCGGGCTCCGAAATGCCGGCTTCAAAGATGCCCAAAGTGTGCGTTGGGTTTAATTGCCACACACTCAGGGGCACGCCTACCTGGGAGTTAAAGCTCAGCGGGCTTTTGCAGATGAGCTCATCGGGGCTGAGCAGTTGGGCCAGCCATTCCTTCACGATGGTTTTACCATTGGAGCCCGTGATGCCAACCACCGGCAAGCGGTACTGCTGCCGGTGGCACGCAGCCACGGTCTGCAGTGCGGTCAGCACATCGGGCACCAGTAAAAAACTAGCTTCCGGGAAGGCCGCTAGGTCACCCTCCAGGGCTGCTTCGGCATCAATTACAAAGAGCCGCACGCCTCGGCCATATAGCTCCGCCAGGTAGCGGTGGCCATCGTGGCGAGGACCGCGCAAGGCAAAGAACAAGGCCCCCGCGGGCTGGCCTACCCGCCGGCTATCAATGAGCAGCTGATGGATGGGGGCCGCCGCAGTTGGGGCTTGGAGCAAGGTACCGCCCGTGCAGGCCGGTAGATCAGTGAACTGAAGCATAGCTCCGCAAAGGTACAACGAGTGACCTAGGTGTGAGCAGCGCAGGGGCGTAGGCCACCCTGGCACCGCGCTATACGCACGGTAGACCCAAGGAATGGGTTGGCTGTCACCGATTCAGTTTACCTCTGGTCTTTATAGAGAAAAGTATATAGCGAGGGGTGCGGCGTTGTACCTTTGCGGCGCCAATATTTTTCTGGCTTTCCTGTTGAAACTTTCGCGTCATCACCTGGCCGCTTTAGCGGCTTTTCTCATCTGGGGGTTCTTCCCCATTCCATTACGCTGGTTAGCGGGTTATGCCAGCGGCCAGATCCTGTTTTTCCGCATTCTGCTTTCCTTGCTTATCCTGCTGCTATTACACGGCCTGGGTCGGCGGGCAGCCGTGCGGCAGGTATGGGCCCAGTGGCAGGCGGCCTCCAAAGCTGAGCGCCGGAGCGTAGGCTTCTCCACGGTAATAGGCGGCCTGCTGCTGACCTCTAACTGGCTGCTGTTTATCTATGTCATCAACCAGGTGAGCGTACAGGCTGGCTCATTTGCCTACCTCATCTGCCCCATTCTAACGGCTTTGCTCGGCTTTGTGGTGCTCGGCGAGAAGCTGCGCAACAACCAATGGCTGGCCATTGGGCTAAGTGCGCTGAGCTGCCTGCTGCTGGGCGCCGGCGAACTGCGCAGCGTGCTAATGAGCCTAGTGGTAGCCATTACCTATGCCTCATACCTGATCAGCCAGCGCCGCCTGCAGGGCTACGACCGGCTGGTGCTGCTCACGGTGCAGCTAGTGCTGGCCGCGGTAGTTATTCTGCCACTGGCGCCGCTGCTGGGCGCCGACCCGGCCGCGGGATTCCAGGATACCCGGTTGCTGGGCGTAGCGTTTATCCTGAGCTCCCTGTTCACAGTAATTCCGCTGTTTCTGAATTTGTACGCCCTCAATGCCTTGCCCTCGGGTACAGTAGGCATTATGATGTATATAAACCCCATTGTGAGCTTTGCCCTGGCCTTTGTGTACTTTGGGGAAGCAGCCACTGGTGTGCAAGGGGTAGCCTACACCATAATTTTTTTCTCAGTATTGCTGTATAACAGCACCTTGCGCGTGAGGCGGCGCTAGTTGAGAAACCCCCAAAGTTGATTGAGGTGTGGTGGTGGTTGGTTGATGCCTACCAGGCTTGGTAGCAGGCAGCAAGGCACACTCCTGGCTCAGAACTGCTCCTGGGAGGGAGCTAGAAACCCTGAAAACGGCTACCTTCGGGCTGCTTTGCCGGGCCAAGTGGCCTAGCAGATCGTTTTCCGACTTTCTTCAAGCCGAATGACCACACTTTCCCGTCCGGCCGCTGCGCCCCTGTGGCGGCGGGTGCTGCCGCACCTGCTGGCCGTCTTATTTTTCCTGGTGCTGGCTGCCGTCTACTTTTCGCCCATCCTGTTCGGAGGCAAAACGCTGGCGCAGCACGATATTGTACAGTTTAATGGCGGTGCCCATGAGGCGGCGGAGTGGCGGGCCAAAACGGGTGAGGAGGCCCTCTGGACGAACTCCATGTTCTCGGGCATGCCCACTTACCTCATCAGCACCCGCTTCCCCGGCGACCTGAGCATTTATCTGCACAACCTGTTCACGCTGGGCCTACCCGCTGTGGTAGCTAACCTGTTTCTGGCGTTGGTGTGCGGCTACGCGCTCTTTGTGGCGCTGGGAGTGCGGCCGTTGCTGGCCGCAGTGGGGGCCGTTGCTCTGGGCTTCACCAGCTACAACATTGTAATTCTGGCCGCGGGCCACAACACCAAGTCATTGGCCCTGGCCTACGCGCCGCTGGTGCTGGCCGGCTTGCTGGTAACGTTCCGGCGCAACCAGTGGCTGGGCGCGGCCTTATTCACGCTGGGCCTAACTATGAACGTGCGCGCCAACCACCTGCAGATAACGTATTACCTGCTGCTGCTGGTGCTGGTGTTTGGCATTGTGGAGCTGATTTTTGCAATTCGTGAGAACCGCATAGCTGACTTTCTGCGACGCACGGCGCTGCTGGGCGCGGCCACTTTAGTAGCAGTGGGCGTGAGCTTCGGCCGCCTGTACGTAACCGCCGAATACGGCAAGTATTCCATCCGGGGGAAATCGGAGCTGACCAAATCGGCTCCCACGGCACCGGGCCAGCCCGCCGCAGCAACTGAGGAAGGCGGCTCTGGTCTGGAGCGCGATTATGCCTTCAACTGGAGCTACGGCGTGGGCGAAACCATTACGCTGCTCATCCCGAACTTCTACGGTGGCGCTTCTCAGGGCAAGCTCAGCGACAACTCCGAAACCGGTAAGGCCCTGGCGGCGGCTGGTGTGCCCCCGGTGCAGCTCAGCGACTACCTGGCCCAAATGCCACTTTACTGGGGCGACCAACCCAGTACCAGCGGCCCTGTGTACGTGGGTGCCGTAGTATGTTTCCTGTTTGTGCTAGGCCTGTTAATTGCCGACCGCCGCACGCGCATCTGGTTGCTGGTGGGCACTATCCTGTCTATCATGCTGGCTTGGGGCAAGAACTTTGAGGTGTTTAACAACCTCATGTTTGACTACTTCCCCGGCTACAACAAGTTCCGCTCCGTGAGCATGGCCCTGGTAATTGCCCAGCTCGCTATGCCGCTGCTGGCCATTCTTGGGTTGGCGCGCGTGCTGCAGGGCCGAGCCACTACGGCCGCGGCTCCTAGCAGCACCCACCCCAGCTTAGCCGCCCTCACCGGCAAACCCGCCGATGATGCTACCACCACCCAGCTCAAGCGCCAGGTGCTACTGGCGCTGGGTATCACGGCCGGCATTTGTGCCCTGGCCTTTATGGCAGGCTTGGTTTCTGACTTCGCGGCTCCTATTGATGCGCAATTGCAGCAGCAGGGCTTCCCACTAGATGCGCTGCGGGCCGACCGCGCTTCCCTCATGCGCACCGATATCTTCCGCTCTCTGGTATTCATTGCCCTGGCTGGCGGCGTACTGTGGTTCTATCTGCAGCGTAAGCTCTCTATGAGCACGGCAACGGCGCTGGTAGGCCTACTCACGCTACTTGACCTGTGGGCCGTGGATAAGCGCTACCTCAACGAGGCAAACTTCCAGAACGAGACCGTGGCAGAGCAGTTTGTGCCCTCCCCCACCGATCAGCAGATTCTGCAGGATAAAGACCTGAGCTACCGCGTGCTCAACCTGACGAGCCCCTTCCAGGAGGCCAACACCTCCTACTTCCACAAGAGCATTGGGGGCTACCACGGGGCTAAGCTGCGCCGCTACCAGGAGCTGTTTGACTGGCAGATGCAGCCTCAGCTTCAGCAGATTTTTGCCCAGAGCAAGCCCGATGCGGCTCCGGTACTCAACATGCTGAACATGCGCTACCTCATTGTGCCCGCCAACCCACAGGCCAAACAGCCAGAACAGGCCGTTCGGAACCCCGGCGCGCTGGGCAACGCCTGGTTTGTGCAGAATGTGCAGCAGGTCCAGAACCCCGACCAGGAAATTCAGGCTCTGACTAATCTAAACCCGGCTACTACTGCCGTAGTAGATGCGTCTAAATTCCCGCTGCCCAAGACCAGCTTCTCAGCTGCCGGCTCTACCATTGCCCTCACCGCCTACGAGCCCAATAAGCTGACGTACCGCGCTACAGCGGCCCAGGACGGTTTTGTGGTATTCTCTGAGATTTATTACAAGGACGGCTGGAACGCTTACCTCGATGGCAAGCAAGTACCCTATGTGCGCGCTAACTACGTGCTGCGCGCCATGCAGCTGCCCGCTGGTCAGCACACCATTGAGTTCCGCTTCGAACCGCGTGAGTATGCCCTGGGTAATACCATTTCTATGGTATCGTCCATTCTCTTGTTCGGGGTAATGCTAGCAGCGCTCTACTACGCCATTAAGCACCGCCCAGAGCCTCACTCAGTGCAGGACACCCTGCTATCAGCGTAGCGGTAATCACGTGACGTGTCGTTGCGAGCCTAGCCACTTCCTTTTCGCAGTTAAAAGCTCCTGAAACCAGAAAAGCCCTTACCTCCACCACGGACGTAAGGGCTTTTGAGTGGAATAGAGCCCGCAGAAATAAGGAAGGAGTAGCTACGCTGCCCTGCGGGCACTTTGTTGGGTCTCCTCACAATGACACTTCATTCACTTACTTCATTACCCTCTTCACTAAATCGTTCCTACGCCGCTATGCTTCTGCAGCACCTACAAGAGCCAGCCGCTGACCGCGCCGGGGTGCGGCTCCTGCTCCTGCGCGACGACTTGTTGCACCCGCAGCTGCCGGGCAATAAGTGGCGGAAGCTTAAGTACAACCTTCAGGAAGCACGGCGCCTGGGTCATAGCACGCTGCTTACGTTCGGGGGCGCGTACTCCAACCATTTGGCCGCCGTAGCCGCCGCCGGCCACCTGACCGGGCTGCGCACCATTGGGATAGTACGCGGCCAGGAGCTAGGCCAATCACCCCTCAACCCCACCCTTACCCAGGCCCGCGCCAATGGCATGGAGTTGCACTTTATAGACCGGGCAACTTACCGCCGCAAGCAAGAGCCCGAGGTACTAGGCCAGTTATTGCGAACCTTCGGGCCAGCCTACTTACTACCCGAAGGTGGCTCAAATACGTTGGCGCTGCCAGGCTGCGCGGAGCTAGTGCAGGAGCTGGAAGCCGAGATTGATTTCGATTACCTCTGTGTAGCCTGCGGCACCGGTGGCACCCTAGCCGGGCTGCTGACTGGCCTACGGGGCCAACGTGAGGCTCTCGGTTTCGCGGCTTTAAAGGGGGCCGACTTTCTGCGTGACGACATCAACCAGCTTACCCAACAGGCCACCGGCACTATGTACACTAACTGGTCATTGCAAACTGCTTACCATGGGGGTGGCTACGCGCGCCTTTCGCCGGAGCTGCTACAGTTTATTCAGGCTTTTAAGCAGCGCCACCAGATACTGCTAGACCCTATTTATACCAGCAAAATGCTTGTGGGCGTGCTTGATTTGCTTGATAATGGCTACTTCCGGCGCGATAGTACTGTGGTGGCGGTGCATACGGGTGGCCTACAGGCCTGGGCTGGTTTTGAGCAGCGGCTAGGCTTAGGGGTGTACGCTACCTAGGCCTGTTGCGGGCGCGGCAGTAACGTAACCAAACGCAAGCCCACCAGTGCAAATACGCAAGGCAATACGGGCAATAGAAAGCGCACGTCCCAGTCTTCTACTGTCATCATTACTACGGCGCCCTGTATTAGCACTACCGCAACCAGAAAGGTGCGCACCGGAAGCCAGGCCCACGTGGCGCGGGCCCCTTGCCAGGCCAGCCAGTAACACGGGTAAATAAAGAGCACAATCAGCACAATGTGCGACCAAGAGTAATAACTCTTCACGTGGCTGAGAAATAATCCACCCTTCAGTAAAGCCAGCTTAGTGAAGTACACTGGGTTGCAGCAAATAAAGTAGCCCAGGCGCAGCACCGGTGCCAAACCCGGCGGCGGTAGTAACAGCGGCTCGGTGGGCTCAACTACCCAGGAGGTGTAGCCATAAATAATTTCACCGCGCAGATAAGTTTCTACCAGCGTGAAGGTGAGCAGCAGCTTATTCAGAATAACCCAGAATATGGGGGTAAGCAGCAAGAGCCCTAGCCACGCCCGCCGGTACGTACCTTGCCCCGGCTGCATGCGCAGCCCCACTAACGCGGCCACCACTCCGGCAGCGGCTACCACAAACCCATTGGGGCGCACAATGCCGGTTACTAATGCCAGCAGGCCAAATAGCAGCCAGCCGCGGGCACCGGTTTGGCGCGCCCGGCAGAGCGCCCAAAAAGAGAGAATGGTCAGGCTGGCAAACAACGACTCGGTGAGAATATACACGTTGAACTGCTGAGCATCGCGCCACCCTATCAGGGCAGCCGTAGCCAACGCAGCGGGGCGCCAGTCAAGCCTAGCAGGAGTCAGGCGGCGCAGAGTGCTATAGAAGGCTCTGGCGGCCACGCCGGCTATGGCTATTTGCCCTAAAGCAATGCCCCACCAGCCAGCTCCTACTTTCAGCCAAAAGCTAATAAACAGCGGGTAGCCTACGTAACGCAGGTTATGGTCGTGCTCAAAGTGCCACTCTTGGGCAATGCGGGTGCCGTAGGCCAGGTACCGACCGCTGTCGTTGACGTAGCGCGGGCCATGATGCTGCCAGAGCAAGGAGAGCTGCACCAGCACCCACAAGCCCACCAGTAGCCAGCCATGCCATTGGCGCAGCCAGTGGGGCCCGGGGCCAGGAGCAACGGCCTGAGTAGCTGGCGAAGCAACAGCAGATGGCGGCGTAACAAGCATAAGCAGAGACAAAGGTACTGGCAAAAAATGCACCTCAATCTGTTCGGCCCCGTAAGCTTTATACTCGTGCTTACTCTTTTCTATGCCTCTTACCCGTTTGCTCCGTCAGTTGCTCCCCTTAGCTTTCCTGCTAGGCCTAGGGTGGTTTCTCTGGACGAAAGTTCGTCCTACGCTGCTTGAGAACCCCTTAAACCCCGAGCCCCGCATCACCGTGACACATAACACGGTGCTTGAAAAGGTGGAAGACCTGGGCCGCTTGGAGCTGGTTCAGTATCAGTTTAAAGACGTTGTAGAATACAAAAAGAGCACCTACCGCTTTCTGCCCGATGCCAAAGTGGCCCTCATTGTGGCTGGTCACGCGGTGGGCTGCCTCGATTTGCGCAAAGTGCGCGCCCAGGATGTAGTACTGGAAGGCGACTCATTGGTGCGCGTGGCGCTACCGGCTCCTGAGCTCTGCACCTGGCAAGTAGACCATGGCAAAAGCCGGGTATACAGCGTAGAAAACGGCTTTTTTCAGGATGCTGAGTTGGTAGATGCGGGCTATAAGTACGCCGAAGCTAACGTGCGAACTGCTGCCCTGCAATCGGGCATCTTAGCCCAGACCCAGCAAAACGCCGAGAAAATTTTGCGGCCTATGCTAGAAACTCTCACCGGGCGGCGCGTAATTCTCACCCAACAAATGCAAAACCCGCAACGCCCCGCACGACGCTAACAGCCAGCGGTACCTATGACCTAGGCCTACTCGTCATCGTCTTCCGGTGCCTTACCCAGGTCGTCTAGGGCCATCTTGATCAGGTCTTGCTCGTAGCCTTTGTTCATCAGAAACACCTGAATTTTCTGCCGACGAGCTCGTGGGTTCTTTTCCTTCTCCAGTCGGTCTTTTTTTTCCAGCACATCTACCAGGTTCTGATAGTACTCATCACCGTCAATTTCCTTTAGCCCGGCCTTGATGCAGTACTCGGATATTCCTTTCTGCTTTAACTCCTGCACAATGCGCCGGCGGCCCCACTTTTTGTGGCGGTAGTGCCCGCGCACAAAGCTCTTAGCGTAACGCTCCTCATCAAGCAGCTTCTCCCGGCTCAGGCGAATAATGATTTCGCCGGCTTCATCCTCATCCAGCCCATAGTCCCGCAGTTTGGCTTCTACCTCTTTCTGGTTGCGCTCTTGATACGCACAGAAAGCTGCAATTTTCTGGATGGCTTCGGCGGGCGTATAAAACTTCTTTTTGGCGGGTTGCATCATAAGGAGCGTGTACTGAATAAACTATAGCCGCGGCGGCCAAGCCACCTGAATAGGACGCTTGCCCTATAAAAATCGTTCGTTGGCAGTAAGAGTAAGCACCCGCTACACCTATTAGCAACGGTTGAGGCTATAGTACTAACCCCCAGGCAACAAGTACAACCAAAGTCCCTGATTCTGCGGTTCAGATTTTGAACGGGGATAAAATGTTTGAATAAAATTTTAGCTTTTCATCTAATAACCAGTGTTTTATAAAATACCGGTTAATACGTAAAATCCAGGTACTAATACGTAAATATCTCCCAATAATGGTCGGTGCTCAACCGCAAGGACGTAAGAAGCAGATAAAATTTTCACCCTTTATTCTGTAATTACTTATGTCCAAGCTTCACGATTCGGGTGTGACGGATCAGGTGCCTAACGCCCTGGTGCAGCCCATTGAACGTCGGTCTTTTCTGCGATATACGGGAGCTGGTATGGCTCTGTCTGGTCTTTTTCTGGCTGGCTGCGACGATGACGACGACAACAACAACTCCGGCAACTTAATTGATGTGGGCAGTGGCGACAACGGCGTACTTAATTACGCCTATGCGCTAGAGCAGCTTGAAGCTGCCTTTTACGCTCAGGTAAAGACAGGTACCTACTACACCGGTCTGGCTGCCAGCACATCCGAAAAACAAATTTTTGACGACCTGGCTCTGCACGAGAAGGCACACGCTGATTTTTTCAAGACGGCCCTATCAACTAATGCTATTAAAGCCCTGGAGCCCGATTTCTCGAGCATTAACTTCAATGACCGCTCAAGCGTGCTCAACGCCGCTAAGCAGTTTGAAGACCTGGGAGTAGCCGCTTACAACGGCGCCGGGCGCTACATTCAAACTGCTGCTTACCTGGTAATTGCCGGCAAAATTGTATCAGTAGAAGCACGCCACGCCGCCCTGATTCGGGACCTAATTGGCTACAATACATTCGTAGACTCTGACGTGGTGGACCTGTTCTCTCCTACTTCCGCTACCTCGGCCCCTGGCGATGGCAACGGCACTGGCCTAGAGCGTTCCATGAAGCCCAGTGATGTACTGGCTAAGGCTAATGGCTTTTTGAAAGAAGGATCTAAACTCAGCGCTAACAACCTGAAATAGCCTTCTGCCGCCATCTAATTCATTAAAACATCTTTGCCTTTCGTCATGGACCTCTTCAAGATAATCTCAGATATAGAAAAAGTAGACCCGGAAATCTATGAGCGCCTTGATTCGCGCCGCCGGGTATTCAAGCACTTTGGCATGGCCGGCAAAGCGGTGACAGCCGCTGTACTCCCTGGCCTAGTAAGCGGACTTTTCCAGCGGGCATATGGCCAAACCAGCACGCTACCCGCTGATATTGTAGCTGTATTAAACTTGGCTCTCAGCCTGGAGTACCTAGAGTATTACTTCTATGATAGTGGCCTGAAGGCCACCAACCTCATCCCCAGTGCCGACCGCCCGGCGTTTGAAAAAATCCGGAATGATGAGTCTGGCCACATAAAAGTGCTACGCGGAGCACTAGGTTCAGCGGCTATTCCTGATCCTACTCGTGCTGCGTTTGACTATAGCGGCGGCCGTGGTACTATGACCGGGCCTTTTGCAGCAGCACTCGTAAATGATTACGCCCTGTTCCTGGGCTCTAGCCAGGCATTTGTTGACACGGGTGTGCGAGCATACAAAGGTGGTGCCCCTGTGCTAATGCCTAACAAAGACCTTCTGGAAGCCGCCCTTAACATTCATTCCGTTGAAGCCCGCCATTCTTCGCACGTACGCACTGTGCGCCGTGGCCTAGCTGCCTCGCAGAGCGGGCAGGGTGCCACCAGCATTGCCGGCGACCTTAACAACTTAGGCGGCAAAACCGGCCGCCCAAAAAGCTGGATTTCAGGTACTGATGGCGGTGGGCCGTCTCCTAGCACCACGCCTTCTACGGCCCCGGTTTATGGGCCAGGCAACCCGGCTACGGGCGCCCCAACGGCTATCTTCTATCCTGCTGAAAGCAATACTACCCAGGCCGGAGTTGATATAGTAGCCAATACCACTGGTGTAACCTTAACCACCGCCGCGGCTTCTGAGGCCTTCGATGAACCTCTAGACCCAGCAACGGTTAAATCTATTGCCCGCAACTTCGTTGTGGCCACCAGCACGTTGTTTACCTAAACCACGAAAACAAGCTTAGCTAGAGAAAGGACAGCCCAACGGCTGTCCTTTTTTTGTTTCCCGCAGGTACAGACAACCTTATAGGCCTAGATTATATCTATCTTGACCAGCCTGTGGCTACTATTCTTATGCGTTCTGTTTTACTGCTGATTTGTTTGCTTTTGTCTGCTTGTTTGGCGCAAGCTGGTGTTGTGCGGGGGCTGGTTTCTGACCCCAAAGGGCAGCCGCTAGCTTTTGCCAATGTGGCCGTGCGGGGTACTACTACCAGCACGGCTACTAATGAGCAGGGCAACTACCAACTACGCCTGTCCGCGGGCACTTATGAGCTGGTATTTCAATACGTGGGCTACAAACCCCAGCCGGCCACTATTCGGGTAGCGGGCGCCGACACGGCTACGGTGCTCAACATTACGCTTGTGCCAGAAAGCTACCAGTTGCGGGAGGTGGTAGTGCGCTCCACCGATAAAGACCCGGCCTATACCATAGTGCAACAAGCTATTCAGTGGCGTAACTATCACCAGCGGGAGGTGGCAGCATTTAAAGCCCGCACCTACATCAAAACGCTAGCCCGCTTTACCGATGTCCCGGGCAAGATTATGGGCCTCGTGAAAGTGGGCCCTGACTTTAAGCCCGGCATATTTTATCTGTCCGAAACCGTGTCGGAGATGAGCTTCCGGCAGCCTAATGTGGTGCAGGAACGCATGATTTCCTCCCGCGTGAGCGGTGATACCAAGGGCATCAGTTTCAATCGGGCCAGCGCCGGCCGTGGGCTAAACTTTTACCAGAATGTACTAAAGAGCGGGTTTTCTGAGCGCGGGTTTGTATCGCCCATTGCCGCTAATGCACCACTCTTTTACCGCTATGAGCTGGAAGGTAGTACCCAGCAAGGCAGCTTGCTTATTCATAAGATTAAGGTCACTCCTCGTCGCCGCTCCGATCCGGTTTTCTCAGGTCACATGTACATTGTAGATGGCACCTGGCGCTTGCACTCAGTCTCTCTTAACCTGACCAAAGATGCGCAGCTTGATTATGTAGATAACCTGCACATTGAGCAGCTATTCGCACCCGCGCCCGGCCCCTCCGATGTGTGGGTGATGCAGTCGCAGAAGGTAACGGTGGGCTTTACAGCACTGGGTTTTAAGGGCAACGGCTATATCACGGCCATACTATCCAACTACAAGGTTATTCCTACCTACCCCAACCGCCCGGCCCCAACTGTAGCGGTGCCGGCCAGCCCAGAGCCCGCCGATGCTCCCGTAACCCGCGAAACCGTGGCCGACGTGAAAAAGCAGAAGCCCAAACTGCAAGGCCTGAGTGCGGCCGTACGCCGCCAGGCCAAGCAAGCAGCCCGCGACACTAGTGGCCTGGGCCTGGGTAAACTCAAGCGCGGAGAGGTAATGCTAGTAGAGAAAGGTGTGAATGAGCGCGATACTAGTTATTGGGCTACGGTTCGGCCTATTCCGCTTACGGCAGAGGAGGAAAAAGACTATCAGGTGAAGGATAGCACCGAAGTAATCCGGAAGTCGAGGCCCTACCAGGACTCACTGGACCGGAAGCGCAACGAACTGGAAGTAGGCAAGCTTTTGCTCACGGGCTACGTGTACAACCAAACGTTCTATAAGCGCCAATGGTACATTGCGCCGGTATTTAACATTCTGAATTATAATACTGTAGAGGGCTTAGTAATCAATCCGCAAGCTACATTCACCCAACGCACCGACGACCGGCGCGTGTGGTCCGTGACGCCTTCCGTGCGCTATGGAGTCAGCAACCGGCTGTGTAGTCCTAGCATATCCGCCTCCTGGCAATTTGATGCAGTGAAGCTGGCCCGCGTGAGCGTGCACGCCGGCCGTACCATCGAGAATTTCGACCCCAGTAGCCAGCTCACTCCCTTTATCAACTCTTACTATACTCTTCTTAAAAACCAGAACTACGCTAAGCTTTACCGCCGCGACGGCCTGGAGCTAGGCTACCAATGGGAATTGATAAACGGGCTCACGGTGCAGGCCGCGGCCAGCTACTTTGATCGGCGGGAGTTGTACAATACTACCAGTAAGCTGCTCGTAGACAAGCCTGAAATCGGCTTCACCCCAAACGCTCCCGTTAATGAGGAGCGCCCCACGAGCTTTGGGCGTAGCCAAGCCCTGACCACTGAGTTGAGCGCCTCCTTCCGGCCGGGCCAGCGGTTTATTACCCGCCCCGATGGCAAGTTTAACCTAGGCTCCAAGTACCCTACTTTCCAGTTTCGGTGGCGGCAAGGGGTAGGCAGCGTGCTGGGCTCCGATGTGCATTACACCTTACTGGAGGCCGGTTTGCGTCACTCCGTAAACCTGGGCCTGTTGGGCACCAGCAACTACCGCGTAGCGGCTGGCTTCTTCCCCGGCTCTCCGCGCCTCGACTTCATGGACTTCCGCCATTTCAGCGGCAACCGCACTTACCTGGCCAGCGACTTCAGCCAGTTTCAGCTTCTTGATTATTACCGCTTCAGCACGCAAGACCGCTTCCTGGAAGCGCACTACAACCACCATTTTAATGGGTTCCTGCTAAACAAAATACCGGTGCTGCGCCGCTTAAAGTGGCAAGAGGTGGCGTCTTTGAACTACCTCACCACGCCAGCGGCCAACCATTACCTGGAGTTGGGGGTGGGAGTTGAGCACGTATTCAAGATCATTCGCGTCGACTTTTACACTGGCCTACAGTCGGGCCAGCGCGTAGGTACTGGCCTACGGGTGGGCATTGGGTTCTAAGATCAAGCGATGATAAAGTAAAGTGCTTTTACGGGGAGACTCAACGGCGCCTCCGCCGGATAGTATAGCAGGCCTTCCTGACCAATGAGTGAAGCATTTGAGCAGGAAAAAGCCCTTACTTCTACTATTGAAGTAAGGGCTTTTTAATCAGTCAGTGATTATAAACCGCCAAGCAAGAACTAGCTACGCTATCTGACAGGAGCTTGGTTGGCCTATTCCCTTCAGCAAGTGGCCTAGACTACTTTACTTCTTCAAAGTCAACGTAGTCGCCACCCTTGAAGTCTTTAGGTGGCTGCGGCTTTTGGCGAGGCGGCACATAATCAACGTGCACTTCACCCGTTGAGGCATTGCCATTACTGCGCGGCTGAGCTGGCTCGAAGGGAGAACCAAAAGGGCTACCTCCAGCTGCTTGCCCATAGCGGCGGGCCTGCTTCTTAATGAAGTTGCCAACTACTATACGCAACACCACGGGCAACACGAAGCGGGCAATGAAAAATACAACGAGAAGGGTGAACAGGAATGTAGCCATTAACGGGTAGCCTCCGGGAGAGCAGGGGAAATGGGTTGAAAGTAAAAGTCGGCCGTAACGGCGCTGGTTAGCTGCGCCTCAGAACACGGTACCAATTCAGAACGCTCAGAAAGCATAAATGGTTTGTAGCCTAGCGCAGCCAGCAATTTTACCACTCCCTGGCGGTTTCCCAGGCCGTTTAGCTCCGTTTGGATGAGCGGTTGAAAGCGCCGCAAAGTAGCCTGCATGTGCCGGAACACCTCATACTCGAAGCCTTCTACATCGCACTTTACAAAGTCTAGGCGCTCTAGCTGGCTAAACAGCTCATCGGGTACCCGCATGGGCACGTCATACGTGCGGGCATAATGCTCCTGCGTATTACTGGCCGCCACTTTAGTCATGCCGTGGTGTAACAGGCCGTCGCGCTCCGGTGTGCCCATTTGCACGGTGGTATTCTCCCCGCCGAGAGCGTAGGGTAGTAGCGTTAGGTTCTGGCAATGGCTTAAACGTACATTGTCTTTCCAGATAGCCTGAAAATCGGGGATGGGCTCAACGGCTAGTACTCTGCCCTGTGCCCCCACCAACCGCGACAATGCCACGGAATAGTAGCCCAGGTTAGCGCCAATATCCACGCACACATACCCTGGCCTTACCAGCTTCTCCAGGAAGAATAACTCCGGATACTTCTGGCGGCCCCAGCCCATACCCACCAGCCGCAGGTACACGCGGCTCACCAAGCGGATATACGACTCGAAACCAAGCGTGCGAACTAACAGCTTACGGAATTGCTTCATCATAACGAGCGTAAAGGTAGCAGGTCCGGCCGCGTTAGGAAGGGCTTAGCATCCATCTAGCTCGTAAGCTGTAGAGGCGGTGCATCAATGGATGCTGGCTGAATCAGCATCCACTGATGCCCTCACTCCTGCGCTTTACTCCAGGCCCACGATACCCCAGCGGTTGCTAGGCCACCTATTAGGTACCAGGCCACCGTCATGGCTTTTGTTTGAGGGGTGCGGTTGCTGGGAGCTTCTCCCAAGCCCATAGGCCCGGGCAGCACCACACCGCCCACACCAGCAGCCAGGCCTAGTGCCACCCCACGCAGCCACACTCCGCGCCCAGTGCTTACAAAGCTGTAATACAAGCCATTACTGACTAAGTCACCGAGCATAGTTAAGCCGTAGGCGGTATCTTCATCGGGCTGCGGAGCATCGGCCTTGCGCAGTAATTTACGTAGGCCCCGCTTGCCCAGCACATCCATCCGTGGGGCATCATCCGGCCTGATGTGGCGCACCGTTTCGTGCAGGATGTTAAGGACCAAAGCGCCGGCTAGGCCACTGCCTAATGCCTGTAAAAGGGATGACGTTTGTTTCATAGTGTTGGTCAGAAGAATACTCTTAGTGATGACTGCTTCTGTATACGGGCTACGGTTATAGCCTCGGCGGAATCTTGCAAAAAAGTGCGGCCACTGCTTGCGTATTGATTCCTGCACTGCCTATCTTTGCTGCCCCACCGGATACGCCGGCTTGGGAAATGCCTCTTTAGCTCAGTTGGTAGAGCAGCTCATTCGTAATGAGCAGGTCGTTGGTTCGAGTCCAATAAGAGGCTCCAAAAGGAAAGGCCCCGTGTATGATACATACACGGGGCCTTTCCTTTTGAAGTTAGCTACCCTTACAGGTCGCTGGCGTAATCCTCATCGTAGCTGCGGGTAGCGCCCCGATACACTGAGTCGCTGCTGCTATCCCACTTAGAGTCTTTATTGTTCCACTTATAGCTGAAGTTGCTGTCAGAGGAGCCGCGCTGTGAGCGGTAGGTTTCACCTTTGGATGAGCTGCTTTTTGAGCGTAGTGCCAGCCAGCTCAAGCCACTCACCAGCAACGCACCACCTACTACTTTCTGCGTGGGCGTCAGCTTGTTTACCTGGTCAGCAGCCTTGCTGCTAAGGTCCTTAATCTGCTGAGGCAGCTCATTCACATTAATATTCTTAAGCCACTGCTGCTGATCAAGCCACGATTTCTGCTGGCTACCCTGGTTTTGCTCACCCTGGTCGTTCTTCCGGCTTGTGCCTTGAGCCGAAGCCGAGGTATTGCTATTGCTGCTATTACCAGTGCCGCTATTCCGCGACGACGATGTTGAGTTCTTATCTGACGAGGCTGAAGCGCTGCTTGCGCTAGTGCCTTGCGAGCTTTGGCTTGATGCCGAGGCACCACCGTTGCCAGAGTCTGAAGTTTTACCGGAGCCTTGCTGGCTGTTGGTTTCAGAGGCTAATGCCGAAGCTGAATTACCGGGTGCTGGCGTGCCAGCAGCCCCTGCCGACATGGGGGCAGCGGTAATGTTCTTGTTAGAAGAGGAAGTTGAGTTCTGGTTTGAGCCGTTATTGGACTGGTTTTGCTTGTTTTCCATGACAGGGAGGGATTTGCGTGATAAAGAAATATAAAAGGCTGAGCCATAAGGTTCGCCTACTCTTTATTCGTTAAAACCAGCTAAATAGTTATATCAAGGCCAAATAAATGCACTACACAGACTTCATATACCCCCCTACCTCAACTGCAGTTGCTGCCCCATAAAGATGAAAACACCCCCTTATTTAGAGTACACCGACTAAAGAGCTTCTCTCAGCACTCTGAAATTTTATAATGGGCTTGTATAGCTCGCTTGCTCCATTTAGTCAGAGCACCTCTGTTTGTTGTCCCGCCTTTTCGGCAGCCGTGTTACTTTCGGCTCCCCTTTGGAGATGGGTGCCGCTGCTCAGGCAATGGCAATGGCATTCCTTGTGCGTAAAGCACGGCATCCCGCTCTCCCGCCTCACGGGCTGCTACCTCAAATGGAATATTATAGTAGCCGTGCCGAATCCAGCCCAGCAGATAACGCCACAGAAACCCCCAACGCCCATATTGCTTAAACTGCCGAATGTGTTCCATCTCGTGGGCCACCCAGTGCGGATCACGCAGGAATTGCTCCCGGGTAGCTCCACTCAGATGGATGGTATTACCCAATACCATGGCTACACTTTTAGCCTTTAACTTGGTGCGAGCCACCCGGGCAAAAGGAGAATTTTCAACAATGCGGGGCAGCTCCATACAGTTCAGTAAAATTGGCCGGATTATACGCACCTTTTAATCAAGCAGTTTGGTTTTGATGCTTGATTTTTCTCTGATATAATTGGGCTTTAAGAAGAACTTTTACCTATTTGGGGGCTAAAGCTTGGTCATCCCAGAGTTTTGGGACTAGCTTTAAGAATTGGAAGCACAAACTGTTCAGCTTGAGCCTCTGATAATAACAGCTCTTTTCATCCTCTCATTTTTTCGTTTTTCAGGTTTCACGCCTATCGAAAAAGTAAGCACACGCCAGGTTAGCCGGTTGCCCCGGTTACCTATTTTGCCACCTCCCGACGGACAATGAAAAACAGCATCCTGTATTGCCTCGCCGCGGCCTCGATGGTCCTCTCTTTTTACTTCGAAAGAACTCCCACCACATCTCAGCCCTCATCGGCTGCTCTAGCTCCCCAGGAAGCCTCCTTCCTCAGCGGTTTGCTGGCCCCTGATGATCTGCCTTCCAATGTGCTGCGTACTTCTTCTGATTCAACAGAATACAGCAAATACGCGCAGCGCCTGGGTATTGAGCCCAGCTTCGATGATAATAAAGATCTGCTGGCCACTGTGGTATCGTGGTTAGGCACTCCTTACCGCTACGGCAGCAACAGCAAAAGCGGCACCGACTGCTCGGGCTTCGTGACTCGCGTATTCAAAGAGGTGTACGGCATTACCCTGCAGCGCAGCTCCCGCTCCATGTTTGAGAAGGTGAAGCACGTGCAGAAAGCCGAAATGCAAACCGGCGACCTGGTGTTTTTCCGTCGCGGCCCCGGCCAACCCATCTACCACGTTGGCATTTACCTGAAAGACGGCAAATTTGCTCATTCGGCTTGTGGTGGTGGCGTAATGGTTAGCTCCTTGCACCAAGCTTATTACAGCCGTAATTTTTACGCCGCTGGCCGCGTAGAAAACAACTAAGCCCCCTACGCATCAGGGCACACAGAATAGAAGCCTCGTTCTCCGGAATGAGGCTTTTTTTATGGAGTTTTGCTCGGCAGTACCCGAAAACTATTTCGGCCTGAAACAGTATAGCAGAGCGCTGGTCATCCGCTGATGCCCTTCCTTTTCTACTCCTCCCTACTGCTTACCCATATGGCTAACGAAACCCCTAAAGGCGAAAACATTGCCTCGTCCCCTATTTTCAAGAAATTCGTAGGCAAAGCCGAAGAATACATTAAGAAGCCCACGCGCATGAAGCAACTGCTAAATGACGCGTACCAGAAGGCCAGCGAAAAGAACGATGTTGGCTCGCTGGCGCATGAGGCCTGGGAAACTCTCCAAACCCTGTTCCGGCTTATCCGCACCTCTGTTTCGGGCGAGTATACTGGCCTACCCACTAGCACAGTGGTAGCGGCCGTAGCCGTAACCATCTACTTCTTAAGCCCTATTGACCTAATTCCGGACTTTATTCCGGTTCTGGGGTTATTGGATGACGTAGCCTTAGTAGCCTGGTTCAGCACCACCATCAAGGAGGAGTTGGATAAATTTGCTGAGTGGGAAAAAACCCGCCCTACTGTGGTAGAAGATGAAAAACCCGTAACCTCTTCTGCTGCCACGGCTTCTACCGCTAGCATTACGCCCGTAGAAACGCCCGATGCAGCCCACCCTACTCCCGCTAACGCCGACCGCGAAGCCGCTGAAGCCAAGTTGCATGCTGATACGGCCGCTAACACCACTGACAGCAGCCGCGAGCCCAATACAACCACTGAATCGCGCCCGAGTGGCGGTAACCCTGGCGGTAACGTTCGCTAGGCCTATCTTAACCCCACAAAAAAGGCCCGGAATATGTGTTCCGGGCCTTTTTTGTGGGGTTATTGGAGGGTGTGGCTCTAGGCCGCCTTGGCATGTGAGGCTACGTATTTCACAAAGTCGCCCACGGTAGCGAGGGGAACTTCATCGGGAATGACGATGTGAAAATTACGCTCCAGCTCCAGAATAATATCAACTACATCAACCGTGTCGAAGCCCAGCTCATTGCTAAGGTTGCTCCCGATACGCAGGCGGCGGGCTTTGATAGCCTTACGCTTGCTGATGATCCGCAGCACTTGCTGCTTAATGGTTTTGGATGGGGAAGTCGTCGAGATGTTCATAGGGAAACGACAAAGAACGGGGTGCTAGATAGGTAACGACGGTGGTTTTGACACTCCCCCGCCCTTCGGGCGAAGGAGTGTCAGAGCCTGCAAAAGGGTTGCAAGCCCCACCTAAAAATTTACTTAGTATTCAGCCAATACCGGCGGACGAGCAGCTTCTACTTCTGTGGCTTCCAGCGTTTCGTCTTTCTTGAACACACGCAGCTTCAGGCTTTCCGTCAGCAGATACATCACGGGTACTACTACCAGCGTAATGCCGGTGGCAAACACCAATCCGAAGATGATGGTCCAGGCCAGCGGGCCCCAGAACGTTACCGACTCACCACCGATGAAGAAGTTGGCGTGGCCCGAGTTAAACAGCTCGTAGAAGTCAATGTTCAGACCAATGGCCAGCGGAATCAGACCCAGCGTGGCAGCCGTGGCCGTCAGAATTACTGGGTTCAGGCGAGTACGGCCAGCCAGCACAATAGCTTCGCGGAGCGGCATGCCTTGCGCACGCAGAATATCAGTGAATTCCACTAGCAGAATGCCGTTTTTCACCACGATACCTGCCAGGGCGATGATACCTACGCCCGTCATTACAATGCTGATGTTCATACCCGTAATGGCCAAGCCCAGCATTACCCCAATCACTGAGAACAGAATCTCCGTGAGAATGAGCAAGGGCTTGCTAACGGAGTTGAACTGCATCACGAGAACCAGGAAGATGAGTGCAAACGCTCCGAAAGCTGCCACGCCAAGGAAGTTGGCCGTTTCCTGCTGGTCTTCCTGCGCACCACCCATTTTTACGGAGTAGCCGGGAGGCGTTTTAAACGACTTAAGCGCGGTTTCAATCTGGGCTACCACATCGGGGCCGGTAAAGCCGTTGAGCACGTTTGAGGAGATGGTAATTACCCGCTTCACGTCTTTGCGCTTGATACCACCATACGTGGTGCCGTAGCGCACATCAGCCACCGAGGCAATGGGCACCTGCCGAATAGCGCCGGTAGCGTCACGGAAGGTGAGCGGCGAGTTCAGAATAGCATCCACATCGGAGCGGTAGGGCTCAGCGTAGCGCACCTGAATCGGATATTCATCATCAGGGGTTTTGAATTTGCTGGCTTCGGTACCGTAGATGGCCGTCCGTACTTCGGAGCCAATCTGGGCCGTGCTGATACCTTCGCGGTTGGCCCGAACCCGGTCAATGTCCACCGCAATTTCGGGGTTGCGGTCTTCCAGGTTAGAGCGCAGCTGCTCAATGCCACCAATCTTCTTCGACTCGATGAAGCGGGTTACTTCCTTTGACAGGGCAATGAGCGTAGGATAGTCGTCGCCGGCTACCTCAATGGCAATTGGCTTACCCGTAGGCGGACCGCTGGCTTCCTTGTCTACTGAAATTTCAGTACCCGGAATGCCTTTCACCGCCTCCCGAATTTTGTCCATGTAGGTGCTGGTAGCTGGGCCCTTCCGCTCGCTCATTTCTTTGAACGCCACGGCTACTTTAGCCAGGTTAGATTGCGAAGTACCCGACGCTGAGGCCTCACCAGGGTCGCTGGCACCAATGGCTACGTTGGTAATCACCGATTCTACGTCGGGGTTATCCTGGCCAATCACCCCATATATGCGCTTCTCCAGTATGCGGGCCACGGAGTCAGTTACCTCAACCCGCGTGCCTACTGGCATCTTGAGGTAGGTGTACACGAATTTAGGGTCACCGCTCGGGAAGAAGTCTACCTTGGGCTTGCGGGCCCCTACGGCAAATACGGCTACTACAAACAGCACTACCATGCTAGCCAGCACCATCCAGGGCCAGTTGAGGGCCCAGCTTACCAGGCGGGCGTAGCCATTCTGGAAGCGGGGCAACACCTTGGTCTGGAAGCCCGCAATCATGTGAATGAACACGAACTTATCCAGGAAGCAAAGCACAATTACTGTGAGTGTTAGGTTACCCACGAACGTTGAGCCTGCCACGTACCCAATCAACGCAATCAGCACCAGCACGCCCATGGCAATCAGAAAGTTTCTGGTCAGCTTGGGCTTGTTGTCTTCGGCATGGTGGTCTTCGCGCTCCATGAACGACACGGCGAATACCGGGTTCATGATGAAGGCCACAATCAGCGACGACATCAGGGTCAGGATCAGGGTTACGGGCAAGTAGAACATGAAGGAGCCTACAATACCCGGCCAGAACATGAGCGGCACGAAGGGAGCCACCGTGGTTAGCGTACCCGCTAGTACCGGAATGAACACCTCGCCGGCCGCGTACTTGGCGGCTTGGGCGGTAGTGAGGTTCGGGTGCTCGTGCAGCAAGCGGTGGGTGTTTTCGATAACCACAATGGCATCATCTACCACAATGCCCAAGGCCAGCAGGAAAGCGAAGAGCACGATCATGTTCAGGGCAAACCCGAAGCCAGGCAGCAGCACGAAAGCCAGGAACATGGAAATGGGAACCGACAGGCCTACGAACAGTGCGTTGGTAGTACCCATGAAGAACATCAGAATCAGCGTTACCAGAATAAAGCCGATGATGATGGTGTTGATCAGGTCATGCAGCGTAACGCGGGTGTCATTAGACGTGTCGCCGGTTACGGTGATGGTCAGCTCGTTGGGCAGGCTTTTCTTCGAGTCGGCGATAATCTCCTTGATCTTGTCAGAGGCATCAATCAGGTTTTCACCCTGGCGCTTGATTACGTTCAGGGTAATGGCCGTTTTGCCATCGAGACGAGCGTAAGATTCCCGATCCTTAAAGGCATCGGTAACGGTAGCAATATCACCCAGGCGTACGGCGGCGCCATTCAGGTTCTTCACCTGAATGTTGGCAATATCAGCGGCCCGTACGTACTGGCCAGCCACGCGCACGGCGCGCTTCTGGTCACCTACGTTCACGGAGCCACCCGAAATGGTAATGTTCTCGCGAGCAATGGCCGCACTGATGTCGCCAAAGCTCAGGCGGGAAGCGCGCAGGCGGTTCAGGTCCACGTCTACGTTTACCTGCTGGTCGAGGGCTCCGATGATGTCTACCCGCGTGATTTCGGGCAGGGCCTCAATCTTGTCCTGGAAGTCATCAGCGTATTTCTTCAACTGGTTCACGGGCAGGTTGCCGGCCAGGTTGATGTTCATGATGGGGAGCTCCGACAGGTTCACTTCCTGCACGGTGGGCGGCGAGGGCAAGTCGTTCGGCAGTTCGTTCTGGGCCTTATCTACGGCGTCCTTGATGAGCTGCTTGGCATACTGCACATCTACGCCGGAGTTAAACTCCACGTCCACGATGCAATAGTCCTGGTTGGAGGTCGAAGAAATTTTCTTCACTCCGTTTACGCTCTTTATCTCCTTCTCCAACTGGCGCGTTACCAGGTTCTCAATATCGGTGGGAGAAGTACCGGGGTAAATAGTGGCCACGATAATACGCGGAATCACGATATCCGGAAACTTCTCCTTACCCAGCTTGATGTAGGAGAAGATACCCGCTACGCACAGCAGCAGCGTGATAATATAAATACTGGTCTTATTGTCAATCGACCAACTGGTCGGCTTGAACTCTTTCTCTAGATCCTGCATGAGTTCTGGTTTTGACGTTCTGGTGCGGGGCGCCTGCCTACTCTAGGGAAGCCGGCAACCAACCTATAGGCTAACCGCCTGGCCTTCATTCAAATTCTGGTAACCGGCAGAAATAACCTGGTCGCCGGCCTGTAGGCCACTGGTTACTTCTACTTTGCCATTGTAGGTGTTGCCGGTTTTGATGACGCGCTTAGCCGCCACTTTGCGGCCGCCTTTGTCACCTACTACCAGCACGTAGCTGTTCTGCTCATCCTTCTGCACCAAGTCAACCGGCAGTACGGTAGCGCTCTGCTGGTTATAGTTTTGAATGCGCACATTGGCCACCATGTTGGGGCGCAGTTGGCCCGCCTTGTTGCTGTTCAGGCGCAGCTCCGTAGTGAACGTGCGGCTGGTGGGATTAATAGTGCTGGTCACCACACGAACCGTGGCGGGTATCTCTTCCTGGCCTAGGTCAGGAATGGTAACCAGAGCCTTGTCTCCAACCTTGATGCGGGAAGCGTAGGCCTCTGACACATCAACCACAATTTTGCCGGTGCTGCCGCTGCTAAGCAGCTTTACTACCGGAGCACCCGGAGCAACAGTTTCGCCCAGCTTGGGCAGCACATCATCAACGGTACCGCTGAAGGGTGCTACTACATTATAAAGGGCACGCTGCTGGTTAAGTGTAGCCATGTTGCGCTGCAGGGCCTGGTAGTTGTTCTTGGCTTGCAGATACTGAATCTCGGTGCCAATTTCCTGTTTCCAGAGGCGCTCTTGCTTTTCAAATACCACCCGAGCCAGATCCATGCGAGTGCGAAGCTCCGCAATATTGGCGTCGAGGATGGAGGCATCTACCGTAGCCAGCACCTGGCCTTTGCGCACGTTGTCGCCGCGCTGCACGCGCAGGCTGGTGAGTGTGCCGGCAGCCCGGGCGCCCACGGTAGCGTTCTGGTCAAAATCTACGCGGCCCTGCAGCTCCAGGTAGCTCGTGAAGCTTTCGGGGGCTACTTTAATTACAGATACGGGCGTGGTTATTACCGCCGACGAGTCGTTGGCGCCGGTTTTGGCTTCCAGCGCGGCAATTTTAGCTTGGTTAGCGGCTTGTTCCTGTTTCAGCTTGGCCAGCTCAGCCTTGGGGTCTTTGTCGCCGCAAGCGGTCATCAGGCCCAAAGTCAGTAACAAGGCAGAAGTAACGTATTTCATGAGTGAAATGAGTAGCAAAGAGTTTTGCGCTGGAAGAGAAACAGTGCTTGTACTGCAGGGGCCAGCTTCCAACATCCGGCTTCTGCATGCTGCCTTACTTTTTGGCTTGGTTATACAGTTCACCCGTAGCCTTGTCGCGGTCTACTTTAGCCACCAGCACATCATAAAGGGCAGCGTAGTAGTTGGTCTGGGCTTCGCGGAGGGAAGTTTCGGCCGTAACCACTTCAATGTTAGAGCCTACGCCTTCCTTGAACTTGATGCGCGATACGCGGGCCACTTCATCGGCCAGCTCCAGGTTGGCCTTTTGGTTATCCAGCACATCCAGGGCATTAACAAGGGTAGTGCGGCTCTGCGCTTCTTGTAAGTCGATGCTCTGGCGCAGGGTTTCAAAGCCTTTCTCAATGGTTTGCTGCGCAATGCGCGCCTGCTGCACCTGGTACTTACGACGGAACCCGTCGAATACCGGAATCTGCAGGCTTAGGCCCACGTTGCCGAAACCAAACCAGTTTTGGTTGGGGAAGCCATTAGAAGCGCGCGAGTCGGGGCCCCGGAAGGCAAACAGGTTACCGGCCGTTTTAGCCGACCCCGAGAAACCGTAGGCGGCCGTAGCCACCAGCCGGGGGTAAGCCCCGGCCCGACGGTTAGCCAGGTCTAGGCCAGCTAACGCCTGCTGAGTTTCCAGGGTGCTAAACTCAATGCGGTTATTATAGTTGAAGGCAGCGGCCAGCTGCCCAACCCGGGCCCCGCTAAGCGCGGTTTGCTGGTCTTGGCGCGCCTGCTCGGCTCCGTTGCCCGAAGTGGGAGCGGGGGCAGTAGGCACACCTGCTAGGCCACTTACCCCACCACCCGTTGTGGGGCTGGCCACGCCTAAGCGCTGGCGGAGCGCCCCGGCATCAATCACTGCTGCACTGAGCGAGTCAGTGAGCTGCACGGTTTGCTCCTGTTGCAAGCCCATCTGAAATTTGAGTAGAGCCACGCTCAGCTCCGTGAGGCGCTGGGCTTTCTGCTGCTCTACTACCAGGTTATTGCGCTGCACCTGCAGGCGTTGCACATCCAGCTTCTCAGCAAAACCAGCCTTGAAGGTTTGGTTGGTTTGAAACAGAATGGTGTCGAGGCGCTGCACATTGCGGCTCAGCAGCTGCAGCCGCTCGCGCGCTACCAGCGTGCTGTAGTAGGCTTTGCTTACCTGCTCTACCACATCAATTTCGGCTTGTTGGGTTTGCTTCTGGGCTAGCTGCTCGTACACCTTCGCGGCCTTCAGGCCAATCAGGTAAGAGCCATCAAACAGCAGCTGCGATACCGAGGCACTGGTATTGCCGGCGTACTGCAAGCCAAAGGCAAAGGCCTGTGGGGGCACGGGCTCTGAGGGCAAAGTAACCGTGCCCAGATTTACAGTCTGCCCGTTCTGGGCTGCTGCAATATCCGCTTGCGTAAGGGTAGTAGCTGAGCTTCCACCTCCCAACGAACCAAAGTCAACCAAGCTTTTTTGCAGCTTGAAGTTGTCGGCTAGGTTGGCCGCTACGTTCACCTGTGGCAAACCAGCCGATTTAATTTCCCCAACGCGGGCCTTGGCTGTCTGCTCAGCCAGGCGCGTAGCCAGCAACGACGACTTGTTCTTAATTGCGTACTCAATGGCTTGCTGCAGCGACAAGGGCATATTGTCGACTACAGCCGACTGGTTGCTCAATGCCGGCCGGGCGGCCGTGGGCGTTTGCGCCAGGGTAGCACCGGCGGGGGCCAGCAGGCCCGGCCCGGCGGCCAGTAGCAAAACGCGGAGGTTCTTTTTCATATGGAAACAAACTCTGGTGTCGGGAGCGGTTATTCTTCTTCCGTCACATGACGGTATTCATTAATTAGCTTGTGGCCTTTCAGCGTGACCATTCCCAACAGAAAATGCTCGCTGCAAGCCGTTTGCACGCGCCCGTGCTTGAACTGGGTGGGCGGAAACAGGGTATAATCGAAGAGGATATCTATTTGGGCCAGGCGCAGGCGCGAGAGCACTTCAATGTCCAGGTCGGCGCGGTAGAGCCCTTCGGCTACTCCGCGGCGCAGGTTATCCTGGATTTGGGTCAGGATGTAATTGTTCTTGTGGGCGTGGAACAGGCTCCAGGCCTCGGGGTAGTATTTGCGCAGATCGTGAATGGCATTGGGGTTAACCTCCGCGAACTGGCGTTCGGCCCAGTCCATCATCTGCACCATCTCATCTACCGCGTTCTGGGTTTTGCCAATGATGCCTTCGCACTCCCCTTGTACCCCATTCAGGTGGCTGGCAATAACCGCCGATACAATCTGGTCTTTGTTCTCAAACCACTTGTAGAGGGTTTTCTTGGAGATGCCTAAATGCGTGGCAATGTCATCCATTGACACGCTCTTGATGCCGTTGCGGGTAAAAAGGCCCAGGGCGGCTTGCAGGATTCTATCTTTCACTTCCATGACTTCGAGGCAAAGGTACTATGGAAACTTTAAATGATTCCTAAGTTTCCATTAGTATTTTGCTATCAAATATTGGCTACAGATAGTTCCCCCTTCTTCCTGACGATTAGCCGCACCTAATACTTTAGCCAACGTCAACTTTTTTTGCCTTGCCGGCTGGTATGGGCTGGTCCGCGGCGTTGGCGTACCTTGCTGCTCTGTTCTCCAAACTTTTGCCTCTATGAAAATCCGTACCGGCTTCGGCTACGACGTTCACCAACTCAAGGAAGGTTTGCCGTTCTGGCTCGGCGGCATTCAGGTTCCGCACACCCACGGCGCGCTAGGCCACTCCGATGCCGACGTGCTCATTCACGTTATCTGCGACGCGCTGCTGGGCGCCGCTAACCTGCGCGACATCGGTTTCCACTTCCCCGACACCGACCCGCAATACAAAGGCATTGACAGCAAGCGCCTGCTGGCCGAGGTGGTGCGCCTGCTCACGGAGCGCGGCTACAGCATCTCCAACATCGACTCTACGATTTGCCTGGAGGCACCCAAGGTGAACCCCCACATTCCGCAGATGCAACGCGTGCTGGCTGAGGTAATGGGCATTGCAGAAAACGACATCAGCATTAAGGCCACCACTACCGAGAAGCTTGGCTTTGTGGGGCGCCGCGAGGGCGTAGCAGCCTATGCCTCGGTGCTGATCATGGGGTCTTAGGAACCTGATGGTGTAGGGACTTGGTTAATTTTCTGACGTTTTATTTTCCAGGATAGCAACCAAGCTCTGAGCCCCGCGACCTTAATACACCTATTTCCTAGGCCACTCACTACTCAACCGCCTAAGTTCCCAAGCCCCAATAGCCCAACGTATGTACAAACCCTCCCTCCTAGCTCTGCTGCTCGCGGCTAGCTGCATGACTTCGGCGGTGGCCCAAGAGGCCCCCGAGAAGATTAAAATTAAGACGAAGCGCAAACACAAGACGGAGGCACCAGTAGCCACTCCTGAGCCCACTAAGCAGGCTCCGGTAGATGCCGACTGGGCTCTGAACTACGGCCAAACTATTACCCAGGCCGACCTGCGCCAGCATCTTTCCATTCTCGCCTCGGATGCTTACGAAGGCCGCGAAACTGGCGAAAAGGGCCAGAAGATGGCGGCTGACTACATCAGCCAGCAGTTTAAGGCGCTAGGTCTCACTGGCCCCGTGCAGGGTTCCGACAACCCGTACCTGCAGCATTTCACCATGGAGCGCAGCACCTGGGCGGATGGCGCTACTCTGAAAGTAGGCGGTCAAACCTACAAGTGGCTGACCGATTTCTATGGTGCCGGCAACTCCCCCTTCCAGAACGAAGCTGCCATTCAGCCGGTATTTGCGGGCTACGGCATTGAGCAAGACGGCTACTCCGACTATAGTGGCCTAGGCGATGTGAAGGGCAAGGACCTGATCATTCTGCTGGGTGAGCCTATGAATGACAAAGGCACGGCGGTGCTTGGCAAAGACGGGCAGCCCAGCAAATGGGGCACCGACTACCGGGCCAAAGCTGCACTGGCTTCTCAGAAAGGCGCCCGCTCGGTGTTCTTTGTGGACTTCAACCCCAACAGCAACTTCGAGAAGCTGGCGGCCCGCATGACGCCGTACATCAGCCGGCCCAGTATCACCTTCAAAGATGCACAGCAGGCACCCCGCACTACAGCTTTCTTCGTGTCGCCGGCGGTGGGCTACAAAATGCTGGGCACCACCGCTGCCAGCGTAACTAAGTACACGGCTGCTGCCGGTAAGACCGGCAAGCCCGCGGCCAGCAGCTTCAAGCCGGCTAACGTGCTGCTGAAAGCGCCCAAGAAGCACGAAGACTTCACCACCGAAAATGTGCTGGGTTTCCTGGAAGGCTCTGACCTGAAAAATGAGGTATTGGTGCTCTCAGCGCACTATGACCACATTGGCATTATCAACGGCGAGGTAAACAACGGTGCCGACGACGATGGCTCGGGCACGGTTACGGTGCTGGAAATGGCGCAGGCCTTTACCAAAGCAAAGGCAGAAGGCCATGGCCCACGCCGTAGCATCCTGTTCCTGACGGTAACGGGTGAGGAAAAAGGCCTGCTGGGCTCAGAGTACTACACCGACCACCCCGTTATTCCGCTGGAAAGCACTATTGCTGACCTGAACACCGACATGGTGGGCCGTACCGACAAAGACCACGAAGGCAAAGGGGACTATGTGTACGTGATTGGCTCTGATAAGCTCTCCTCGGAGCTGCACACCATTCTGCAGGGCGCCAACCAGAAGTACACCCAAATGGACCTCGACTTCCGCTACAACGACCCGGAAGACCCGAACCGCTTCTACTACCGCTCCGACCACTACAACTTTGCTAAGCACAAGATTCCGGTGGCTTTCTTCTTCAATGGCGTGCACGATGACTACCACGGCCCCGGAGATGAAGTAGAGAAAATTGAGTTTCCGAAGATGGAGAAGCGCGCCCGCCTGGTGTTCTTTACCGCTTGGGACCTCGCCAACCGCGACAAGCGTATCATCGTTGACTCAAACAAAAAGTAAGTAATCTGTAGAAAGCTGTCATTTGGGGTGCTGCGAGGCTAGTGTTTGCCAGAACGAGGTTGTGCTGCACAACGCGTTGCAACAAAGCTTTATCGCAGGCCCCGAATGGCAGCTTTTTTGTGCCCTTTTCTTTACTGCTACCCTGCGCCGTGAACAGATTTTTACTACTCGTTATAAGTATTATTTACGCTGCACCTGGGGCGTGGGCCCAGGGCGCACCCGCTGCGGCTGCCACTGATCCGGCCGTACGCTTTGCCACCACCATCACTGCCTCCACTCTGCGGCGCCACCTCACGGAACTGGCCTCTGATGCCTACCAGGGCCGCGAAACGGGGCAACCTGGTCAGAAAAAAGCAGCTGAATACATTGCCCAGCAGTTTGCCAGTTTAGGCCTACGCGGCCCAGTAACCGACGCCAGCAACCCCTACCTGCAGTCGTTTGGGCTGGTGAAAACCACTCCGAACGGGTACGCATCCATCAGCATCAATGGGCGCTACTTTGACCTGATGCGCGACTTTATCGGGTTTGGCATTTCTCCTTTCACTACGCCTACCGCCGCCGACCCGGTGTTTTTGGGTTTTGGCATTGAAACGGCCCGTTACAACGACTACGCTTCTCAGCCTGATGTGCGCGGCAAGGATGTGCTGGTATTGCAGGGTGAGCCCACCGATGGCCGTGGTCATTACCTACTTTCAGGCTCTTCGCAGGAAAGCTCCTGGGGCTCTGGCTACCGTAAGGCAGCCCTGGCCCGCGACAAAGGCGCCCGTAGCGTGGTGGTTATCACGTTTGCCGGCACCACCCAATTTGAAGCCATGGGCGCGCCGATAACCGAAGAGCTGGCAGAACCTGCCTTTGCGCTGGCCGCACCAGTGCCGCAGGATGAGCGCACGCTGGCGGAAACACCCCCGGAAGGAATCAGCCTGTACATTACGTCTTTTGATTTAGGCCTCGCGATGTTGGGCGCCAAGGTTGAGGCTCTGCAGAACTACGTGCTCAGCAGCTACAGCACGGGCAAGCCGCCTAAGCCGCTGCAACCGGTGCCATTTACGTTTTCTATTCCGCAAAAGCAGGAGGCAATAACCTCGGAGAATGTACTGGGCTTGCTGGAGGGTACCACCAAAAAAGACGAGCTCGTGGTGATTTCCGCTCACTATGACCACCTGGGTACTCAGCACGACACCATTTATAACGGCGCCGACGATGATGGCTCAGGCACCAGTGCCGTGCTGGCCCTGGCGCAGGCGTTTGCCCAGGCCAAAGCTGCGGGGCAAGGCCCTCAACGTAGCCTTCTGTTTCTGCTGAACACGGGCGAAGAAAAGGGCCTCCTCGGCTCGGAGTACTACACCAGCCACCCCGTAGTACCGCTGCAAAGCACCATTGCCGACCTGAACATTGATATGGTGGGCCGCACCGACCCGCGCCATAACAGCAAGAGTGAGTATGTGTACGTCATCGGCTCCGATCGGCTCAGCCCGGAGCTGCATGCCCTGAATGAGGCCGCCAACAAGCGCTACACGCACCTAAAGCTCGACTACAAATACAACGAGCCCAACGACCCTGAGCAACTCTATACCCGCTCCGACCATTACAACTTCGCCAAGCACCGCATCCCCGTCATCTTTTATACCAGTGGCCTACACCAGGACTACCACAAAGCCACCGACGATGTGGAGCAAATTGAATTTGATAAGCTGGAACAGCGGGCCCGCCTGGTTTTTTACACCGCCTGGGACCTGGCCAACCGCCCCCGGCGGCCAGCCGTGATGGTGAAGTAAAGCTGTGGTAGCCGAGGTTACTACCAGCCACAAAAATGGCCGCTTATTCCTTGCTGTAGAGGGATGAGCGGTCTTGTTTGTGGCTGGCAGGAAACAGCTCGTCCTGCTTGATCTGGCGTCCGCGCAGCCGAAGCAGGACATTTTTTTAAATTTTAGGCGGCCTTGTGTACTACCCAACTACGCCCTGGGCCATTGTTGCCCCTATAAGTGGCCTAGAAACTATTTGCCAACGGCAGGTTTTATCTTTGTTGACCTGCCAGCGCTACACTTTCCTTGCCATGAACCCGACCTCACCCTCGCCGACTAAGTCAAAGCAGTTTCTGGCCGATGCCGATGCCAAGGCATTTGACCTGGAGCACCGGCGCAAAATCAGGTTCAATATTGGCAAGTACAATGCGGCGGTGCAGACTGGCCTGGGCTTCTACGAGAACCACGAGTTGGCGCGGGCGCGGGCTTCTTACCTGAAAGCACAGGTTATCAATAACCTTGATCAGTACCTGCTGCAGTGGGAGGAAAACTTCACGGCCCGGGGTGGCAAGGTCATCTGGGCGCAGAACGCAGAGGAGGCCCTGTTTGAAATCGGGAAGATTATGACCCGGCGCCAGGCCCGAACTGTAGTGAAGGCCAAAAGCATGACCACTGAGGAAATCCACCTCAACAAGTACCTGGAGAAGAACGGGATTGAGTCGGTGGAGACGGATTTGGGTGAGTTTATTGTGCAGCTGAACGGGGAGCGGCCCTACCACATCGTGACGCCAGCCATGCACCTGAGCAAGCTCGATATTGCCGATATCTTCGTGAAGCACCTCGGCATTGAGTACACCGACGATGCCCAGAAGCTGGTACTCACGGCCCGCCACCTGTTGCGCGATAAGTACACGGCAGCAGAAGTAGGCATCACGGGTGGCAACTTTCTGATTGCTGATTCCGGCGCTATTGCCGTGACAGAAAATGAAGGCAATGCCCGTTTATCGGCGGCTTTCCCCAAAACCCACATTGCTATTGTGGGCATCGAGAAGATGATTCCGCGGTTGCAAGACCTCGATCTGTTCTGGCCTCTGCTCAGCACCAGCGGTACCGGCCAGCAGGTAACGGTATACAACACCATCTATACTGGCCCGCGCCAACCCCTGGAAAAAGACGGCCCGGAGGAGATGTTTGTGGTGCTGCTGGATAATGGCCGCACCAACCTACTGGCCCAACCCGATAAGCGCGAGGCCCTGCACTGCATCCGGTGTGGCGCCTGCCTGAATGTGTGCCCGGTGTACAAGAACATTGGGGGCCACACGTACGAGGCTACGTACTCGGGGCCCATTGGCTCAGTGATAACGCCTCACCTGAGCGGCATGGCCGAAAACAAGCACTTGAGCTTTGCCAGCAGCCTGTGCGGGGCCTGCTCATCGGTGTGCCCCGTGAAGATTAATATTCATAACCTGTTGCTCAAAAACCGGCAGCAAAGTGTGCAGGAAGGCCACTCCGACAAGGAAGAGCAGCGCGCTATTACCCTGTGGCTGCACGGCATGAAACGGCGCTGGGTGTGGGATTTAGCTCCTGCGTCGGCGAAGAACTGGGTGTTGAGCCGCTTGCTGGGCCAAACCGGCTGGAGCAAGCGCCGGGAAGCCGTGCAGATTGCCCCCAAGTCGTTTAAGCAGCTCTGGAAAGCGCGGAAGTAAGCATTACTCTACTTCTGGCCCAACCCCCAGTTCCTTAACCAAGTACAAGGCAAGCGCGGCAGTTCAGCCGCCGGTTGCTACGTATACATGCTTGAAACTGGGATCAATGCACTAGCCTTCACGGTTGGCTCCTTTATGGTGGGCATCACCGTTTTGTCGGCTATTCGGTCTTTCGTGTTGCCCCGCAACGAGTCGGTGCTGCTCAACAACTGGGTGTTTCAAGGCATCCGGAAGATATTTGAGCTTCTGGCCTCCTTGGGCAAAACCTATGAGCAGCGCGATAAGGTAATGGCGCTGTATGCTCCCGTAGGCCTAGTGGCACTGCCCATTGCCTGGCTAGGAGTGGTAAGCTGCGGATACATGATTATTTACTGGGCCTTAGGCGAAGGCGACCTGGAGCGTTGCTACCGCATCAGCAACAGTTCATTGCTCACCCTAGGCTCAGAAGAACCCAGCAAATACGGCATGGCCAACGTGATGTCGTACTCAGAGGCTACGCTGGGCTTGCTGCTGCTCACGCTGCTGATTTCCTACCTACCCACCATTTACCAGGCTTTTTCGCGACGGGAGCAGACGGTGGCGCGGCTAGAGCTGCGGGCTGGGCCCAGAGCCTCAGCCGTTGAGCTACTGATTTGGCTGCACGAGGCCGAACTGCTCCATCATGGCCCCCAGTGGCAGAACTGGGAGCAGTGGTTCATTGAGATTGAAGAAACCCATACCTCCCTGCCCATTCTGTCGTTTTTCCGCTCCCCACAGCCGGGGCGCTCCTGGATTACGGCGGCTGACCTTATCCTGGATGCTGCCTCTTTAATGATCAGCACCGTAGATGTCCCCCGCGACGCGCATCTGGTAATGTGCCTGAAGGCAGGCAGCGTAGCCATCAACCGCGTATCGCGTTTTTTTGAGATGTCGGCCAAAACTCAGGCCTCTGATGCCATTGGTGAGTACCAGCCGGATATTAACCCGCACCATTCCGCTTTCCGGGATGCCCGCCAGCAGCTGGCAAAGGCCGGAATCCCAATTCAAGCAGATGAGGAGGCCGCCTGGAAGAAATACCAGGAGCTTCGGGCTCACTACAGCCCCGCCGTACTATATCTGGCCAAGCTCACTATGGCGCCGGAAATTAAGCCCATCTAACCTCGGTGTTGGGTTGGCAGTGGCCTAGCAGGCTTGTGGGCACCTTAACTCAGTAGCAAGGCAGCTACTGGTCGTCCTCATCAGGCAGTATCTGCACATCCTGCACCAGCACCATCTTCTCGATTTCGCGGCCGCGGGTAGTGTTAGCCAGGCCCCCCAGAGCGGTTTCCTTGTAACGGGTTTCCATGCTCTGACCTACCTCGCCGAGGGCAGCTACGCACTGATCAACAGGAATCACCGGATCGACGCCGGCAATGGCAATTTGGGCGGAGCTGAAGGCAATAGCTGCTGCTGAGGCATTACGTACCACGCAAGGCACCTCCACCAGCCCCGCCACGGGGTCGCAGATGAGGCCCAGCATACACTGGATGGTGATGGCCACGGCAGCAAATACTTCCTCAACGGAGCCCCCCAGGCAATACACAATAGCGCCCGAGCCCATAGCAGCCGCCGAGCCGGTTTCGGCCTGGCAACCACCTACGGCGCCGGCCAACGAGGCATTCTGCTCAATAATGAGAGCAATACCGGCGGCTACCAGCAGGCCTTCCAGAATCTTGCGGTCGTCGAGCTTATGCAGATCCTGGAGCGTGACCAGCACCCCGGGCAAAATACCGGAGGCGCCCGCCGTGGGGGCGGCCACTACACGGCCCATGCAGGAGTTTACTTCTTTGGCGCCCAAAGCGCGGGTAACCAGCTGCTTGAACTCCGGCGAAAGCACGGTTACGGGGGAGGCGGCAATCTTTTTGGCCCCATTGTTCACCATACCCGAGCGCGAGGTCATGTCCTGGGTCAGGCCAGTGTGCACGGCGTCGCGCATTACATCATATGCCCGCTGCAGGCCATTCCATATTTGCTCCTCGGTGCGGCCCTTTTGTTCAATCTCGTAAGCCAATACGGGCTGATAAAGGGGCTCCTGAGTGGCGGCGCAATGGGTCTGCCAGCTAGCGAAATTATTGAAGAGCAATGACATGGGTGGGGTGGGCGAATGGTGGGAGAAACGGGTGGTATTGCCAGTAACAAGTGTTAGCAAAAGGGGGTGCGAAAATCGTCATTTTTTCCGGTGCGGCACCCTATTTACGCTGGCTCATGCTAAAAGAAGAACAGCCTCCTTACCAGTGGCAAGGAGGCTGTTATTTACTACCCTAACTAGGTAAGCGCTAGGCCACTTTTTCGGGCTCACTCACTAGCTTCACCGAAGCCGAGTTAATGCACAGGCGTAGGCCACTTGGTGGTGGCCCGTCAGGGAAAACGTGGCCCTGGTGGGCGTCGCAGGTGTTGCAGAGCACTTCTACGCGGGTCATGCCATAGCTAGTATCTTTCTTGTATTTGAGGGCGTTGTCTTTCACTGGCTGCGTGAAGCTAGGCCACCCCGTACCCGACTCGAACTTGGTGCGCGAGTCGTAGAGCGGTGTTCCGCAACACACGCAGGCGTACAGGCCGGCTTCGTGGGCTTCGCAGTACTCCCCGCTAAAGGCCCGCTCGGTGCCGTGCTCCCGCGTAACGTGGTATTGCTGAGGCGTGAGCTGAGCGCGCCATTCGGCATCCGTTTTTTCTACCCGCTTATCGGGGGCCGGGCTGCCGTGGTTGGCCAGCCGGATAACATCATTCCAGGTTTGCATGGGTTGTGAAGCTTAGTTCAGAAGAATCAGATGGTAGTGCAAACGCGCTGAGCTGTCGGGAAGTTTTCACCCGTTGAGTTTAGTGCAGCTGCTCTGCACCTATCATTCCGCCAGTGGGTCTCGTATGCAGCAAGTGCTCTGCTCTCTTCTCCCGCTCGCTTTCCTATGAAAATCCTGTCCGCCGATCAGACCCGCCAAGCCGACCAAGCTACCATTCAAGCCGAAGGCATCCGCTCCGAGGAGCTGATGGAGCGCGCCGCCACTGCCCTCAGCAGCTGGCTTATGGAACGCGTAGAGCCCGATGAGCCCGGCGAAATTCATATCTTCTGTGGCCCCGGCAACAATGGCGGCGACGGGCTGGTAGTGGCCCGCCAGCTGCATGAAGCGGGCTATGCCGTGCGCGTGTGGCTGCTGCCGGCCCCCAAACACTCCCCCGATTTTACCCTCAACCGCCAACGCCTGCCTGAAGAGCTACCCTGCGCTGAACTGAACCCGCAGAAGCTGCCGCGCCTGCTCCCGCACACTATCGTGCTCGATGCCCTGTTCGGGACTGGCCTACGCCGCCCGCTAACAGATGTGGCGGCCAGCGTGGTACAGCACCTCAACAAGGCCCAGGCACGCGTTATAGCCGTAGATGTACCATCAGGGCTATATACCGACGCTCCTCAACCCGCCGACAGCGTAGTGGTACAGGCACGCTACACTATCAGCTTTGAGCTGCCGAAGCTGGCTTTTCTGCTTCCCCAAAACGCGCCCTTCGTAGGCCAGTGGCATGTGCTGCCCATTGGGTTGAACGAGGAGTTTATCCACACTAGCTTGGTGGATACTTACTATGTCGATGCCGTGTTGCTGGCCGGTCGTTTGCCCCAGCGCCCCCAGTTCAGCCACAAGGGCACATTTGGCCACGCGCTGCTTTTGGCAGGCAGCCGCGGAAAATTAGGAGCCGCCGTGTTGGCCTCCCGCGCCTGCCTGCATGGGGGCGTGGGGCTGCTCACCGTGCGGGTACCAGCCGCAGGCTACGACATCTTGCAGATTTCGGCTCCTGAAGCCATGGCCCTCACCGATCCGGCTACCGACTTCGTGACTGAGCTGCCCGACCTGAAGCCATACGCAGCCATCGGGATTGGGCCGGGGATAGGCCAGGAGGCTGCCACCCGAGATGTGCTGGAGCAGCTGCTCCGCGAAGCCGACGTGCCGCTGGTACTTGATGCCGACGCCCTCAACCTGCTCGGAGCCAACCGGGAACTGCTGGACCTGCTGCCGCCCGATACACTGCTAACGCCCCACCCCAAGGAGTTTGAGCGCCTCACCGAGCCGGCCCGCGACGACTACCACCGCCTGGAGCTGCTCCGCAACTTTGCCCGCCAGCGCCGCTGCTACTGCGTGCTTAAGGGGGCCTATACCGCTCTAGCCACACCCGACGGTACTCTCTACTTCAACAGCACTGGAAACCCCGGTATGGCCACCGGCGGCAGTGGCGATGTGCTAACGGGCCTGCTGCTGGCCCTACGCACCGACCAGCGCCTCTCCCCGCTCGATGCGGCCTTACTAGGCCTCTACGCCCACGGCCGTGCCGGCGACCTAGCCGCCGAAGAAACCGGCCAGGCGGGCCTCGTAGCCGGTGATATTGTGCGCTACATTGGGCCGGCGCTACAGAAGCTTACCACGCTACCGGCGCGGCTTTGAGAAGGAGTAAGGCGCAGCTTCCTGAGTGGTGCCCCGGCCAGTGTTGGGCGTGGGGGCCATGTCAAAATTGAGCGTGGCGCCCTGCATGAGGGTCTGGTAGCTCAGCCAGTTCTCGTTGTAGGCCTGTCCGTTGAGGGTGAGGTTCTGGATATACCGGTTCTCGGCGCTATTGCTGGGTGCGTTGAGCACTACCTGCTTGCCGTTTTCTAAATTCAGCGTGATTTTTTTGAAGAGGGGCGCGCCCAGTACGTACTGGTCGGTGCCGGGGCAAACCGGGTAGAAGCCCAGGGCCGAGAAAACATACCACGCCGATGTTTGGCCGTTGTCTTCGTCGCCGCAGTAGCCGTCGGGGGTGGGCTGGTAGAGGCGGTTGAGCACTTCGCGGGCCCAGTACTGCGTTTTCCAGGGCTGGCCGGCGTAGTTATAAAGGTACACCATGTGCTGAATGGGCTGGTTGCCATGGGCGTAGTTGCCCATGTTGGCAATCTGCATCTCCCTGATTTCGTGAATCACGCCCCCGTAGTAGGAATCATCAAACACCGGCGCCAGCGTAAATACGGTATCCAGGGTAGCCACGAAGGGCTTGCGGCCGCCCATTAGGTCCATCAAACCCTGCACATCATGAAACACCGACCAGGTGTAGTGCCAGCTGTTGCCCTCCGTGAAGGCATCGCCCCACTTAAAGGGGTTGAAAGGTGTTTGGAACTTGCCGTTCTGATTTTTGCCCCGCATCAGGCCGGTTTGCTTGTCGAAGAGATTACGGTAGTTCTGGCTGCGCTTGGCATACACGTTGATTTCCTTCTGAGGGCGGCCCAGTGCCTTGCCTAGTTGGTAAATCGTGAAGTCGTCGTAGGCGTATTCCAGCGTGCGAGCCGCGTTTTCGTTGATTTTCACATCGTAGGGCACGTAGCCGAGCTTGTTGTAGTAGGCCACTCCGGCCCGGCCCACGGCCTCCATGGGGCCGGCGTTGTTGGCCCCGTGCAGCAGCGCCTCGTAGAGCTTGTTGATGTCGTAGCCGCGCACGCCTTTCAGGTAGGCATCGGCCACCACCGAGGCCGAGTTGTTCCCGATCATGATGTTGCGGTAGCCGGGGCTGCCCCACTCCGGCAACCAGCCGCCTTCCTCATACGCATGCACCAGCCCCTCCTGAATTTGGGCGTTTACGCTCGGGTACATCAGGTTCAGGAAGGGAAAAAGCGCCCGGAACGTGTCCCAGAAGCCGGTATCGGTGTAGAGGTAACCGGGCAGCACCTGCCCGTTGTAGGGGCTGTAGTGCACGGGCTTGCCGGCCGCATCCAGCTCATAAAATTTGCGCGGAAACAGTAGGGAGCGGTACAGGCACGAGTAGAAGGTGCGCAGTTGATCATCGGAACCCCCTTCTACCTGAATGCGGCCAAGCTGCTCATTCCAGACTTGCCGGGCCTTTTGCTTTACAGCCTCAAAATCATCCTGCCCAATTTCCCGCAAGTTGATTTCGGCCTGCTCAGGGCTGATGAAGGAGGAGGCCACTCGCACGTTTACCTGCTCGCCCTTACGCGTCCGAAAACCCACTACCGCACCGGTATGGTTAGCCTGGGCCTCTAGAGCAGTAGCATCGAGCTTTTTATCCTGGTAGATGGTAGTGCTGGTGAAAGGATGATCAAACTCCAGCACGAAGTAGTTCTTAAAGTTTTGCGGTACGCCCTTGCTGTTGCGGGTGGTGTAGCCAATGATTTTGTTCTGCTGGGGCAGCAGCTTCACGTACGAGCCCTTATCCAGTGCATCGAGCACCACGTAGGCGCTATCGGTCTTGGGGAAGGTGAAACGGAAACGAGCCGCACGCTCCGTGGGCGTTATTTCCGTTGTTACGTCGTGGTCGGCCAGGTACACGCTGTAGTAATAGGGCGTGGCGGTTTCGGCCTTATGTGAGAACCAGCTGGCGCGGGCATCTTCCTCAAAGCGCAGCTTGCCGGTAATGGGCATAAGAGCGAATTGCCCGTAGTCATTCATCCAGGGTGAGGGCTGATGGGTTTGCTTGAACCCTCTGATCTTATCGGCGCTGTACTGGTAAGCCCAGCCGCTGCCCATTTTGCCGGTTTGCGGCATCCAGAAGTTCATGCCCCAGGGCAAGGCAATGGCTGGGTACGTGTTGCCATTGGAAAGCTCCGGTTTAGAGTCGGTACCCATCAGGGGGTTTACCCAGTGCACCAAGTCAGTTGACTGGCCTAGTACAGGCTGGGCAGCAACAAGAATTCCGAGAAAAATGAGGAACGAGAGTAATCTGGGCATAGCGGCAGCGGATGTGACTCGGCTGCAAACTACACCTTCCTACCTTAATGCAAAAACGTATTAGCTGCCCATACTACCAAGAACTGTACTATCATTACTCCATCGGCCAGTAACGCAAAAAAATAATCCGACCGCGACTCATCAGCCCACCAAATTACCCCGGCCGCTAGCAGCAATGGGAGCAGATACACTACCTGGTTGTGTACAGGCATGCCAATAGGTACTAGCAGGGCGGCAGCTACCAGCGCCGCTAAGGCTACTAGCTTAGTAGCGCGCACCCCAAATACTCCCGGAAACGTGTGGGTACCAATTAGGCGGTCTTTGCTGTAGTCGCGAATATCAAACACGAAAGCCAGCGCCAGGATGAACAGAAAGCGGCGCGCAAACAATATCAGCACCACTGGTTCTGGCAAAGAGAAATGCAGATAGAGTGCCGGAATCCAGACCGTAACGGCGGCCCACACATACGCTATCAGAAACACCTTCAGCAGCGGAAAATCGCGTAGCGCCCACCACCGATCTTTTACTTTCACTACGGGCAGGGAGTAGAGCAGGGAGATAACGGCCAGGTGCCCGATAAAGCCCACCAGCTGCTGCCAGCCATCCCACAAAAACAAGCCACCGGCTACCGCCAGCGCTACCATGGCCAGGGCGAACAGGCTTTGGCGGTGGGCCCGCATCCAGCTTTTGCGGCCCGACAGGGCCACCGGCTGCTTATGCTTATAAGGCAGCACGCTATCGAGATTATACAGGAACAGCGTGGCGGTAAAAATCATGGTACCCAGCCGCCATGGAATATGCACCTGCCAGAACAGAAACGTGGCCCAGGTGAGGCTTAGCGCCGCCAGCGCCAGCCAGGTGCTACTGTACAGCACGGCATCCAGCGCGCTCCGTACCCAAGAATGGCTGAGCTGAGGAATTGGTACAGGAGCCGATGAGCGCGCGGAGGACATGAGACTAGTACGTGGCAAACACCTATGCCCGATGTGCCAGCACGAAGATAGAAGGCCGCAGGGCTATTTGCCGGTTTCGCCATGCGAGGCACCCACTGGTTTTGAATCCGATAACCCGTGCTGGCACAGAAAGGTATAGAAGCCTACAATGGAGAAAACTCTATTCTGCCAGCTCTAAAAAGTAACTTTCAGAAAACGCTCCGACCACAGATACCAACCCAACAGTAATGGCCGCAAGCATAGTAATTCTAACTCAAGGTGGCAGCCCCACCATGCAGGAGCACTTGTCTAAGCTCCTTACTAGGCAGCAGCGCTACACCACTAGCAGTGGGCTATTCTTACTCAACTGATAATATACAAGCGAAGACCAGAGTCCTTTGGTGGAGTGGCTTAAGGACGGCTCAGCAGTAGCAGCCGCCACACTGACCCATACCTGTACCTGTTCCACCCAAAAAGCAGCCTCTCAAGCCCATTATAGGTCAAGAGAGGCTGCCTCTTAAATTCGCTGCGACTGGGCCGCTAGGCCACTTAGCTGATTACTTCCTTAAGGCTGGCAGCATCCTGCTCATTACCATTGGGAAACGTTTCATTGTAGAGCTTGATGCTCTCCTCAATGATGCGGTAGGCGTCTTCGCGGCCCATGAAGCGCTCTACGCTCACATGTTTGTGCTCCAGCGCTTTGTAATCTTCAAAGAAACGCTGCATCTCCAACAAAGTGTGTGGGGGCAGATCAGAGATATCATTATAGTGGTTAACCGACACGTCGTTGGCGGCTACAGCAATGATTTTGTCGTCCTCTTCGTCCTGGTCAATCATCTGCATCACACCAATCACCTTAGCTTCTACCAGGCACATGGGTACAATGTCAACTGAGCACAGCACCAGAATATCCAGTGGGTCTTTGTCGTCGCAATAGGTCTTAGGAATAAAGCCGTACGCGGCGGGATAGTGCACTGCCGAAAACAGCACGCGGTCCAGCTTCAGGAGGCCACTGTCTTTGTCCAGCTCATATTTGCCCTTAGAGCCTTTAGGAATTTCAATAATGCCGTTGACAACAGCAGGAGCGTTTTCGCCACGCTCAACGTCGTGCCAGGGGTTAAAATGAGCCATGTGAGAGGAAAGTAGGCGCGCGGCCGTGTGCCGCGCAGTAAGTAGTGGTAGTTAAAGAAGTGTGTATACGCAGCTGGTGCGTTTGATGGTGCAAATCGGCAAGAGGCCTACGTTGTTCTGCTTTTTACGTTGCCAGGGCTACCTCTGCGACAATACCTCCTGCAGAGGCTGCCCCGTGCAGCCATCGGGCTCCTGAATGTGCAGCCAGCGAGCCAATGTGGCCGCAATATCGGTGATTTTAGCCGGAGCTGATGACTCGCCGTGCTTTACATGCCAGCCCCAGAATACCATGGGAATGTGCGTGTCATAGTTGCCCGAGGAGCCGTGCGTGGTGCCTTTGTTGATGGGGTATTGGTATGACTCTAGCCAGCCGGGCGCCAGCACCACCATCACGTCGCCGGAGCGCTTGGGGAAGTAGCCATTTTCCAGATACATCAGCATCCCGCTCTCCCAGTGCGATTTCTGCAGGTCTTCGGCCGTAATAGCCCGGGTTACGCCGGCAAAGCCAGTCATTAGTTTGGCTACTTCCCGCTGCATCTGGTAGAGGTCAAGCTTTTTCTCCTCAATCAGGGGTCGGTTCAAATACACCTGCTGGTTCTCATAGCTGAGTACCCACTTGCCGGCGCCGTGCAGCTGCACCAGCTTCCGCTGCAGTGAGTCGCGCATGATACCAGGGCCCACGGAGCCTGCCGGAATCCGCTTGTCGCGCAGGAAATCAGGGGAATGGGCCGCGCCGTGGTCGGCACTCAGGAACACCAGCACCTGTTTGCGGCCTACTGTCTTATCCAGGTACTGAAACAGGCGCTCCAGGTCCCGATCAAGGCGCAGGTAGGTATCTTCGGTTTCAATGGCATTGGGGCCGAACTGGTGGCCTACGTAGTCGGTGCTGGAAAAGCTCAGGGCCAGGAAATCAGTCTGACCGCGCTGGCCTAGCTGTTCTGCCCGCAAGGCTTCCAGCGCAAACTCCAGCGTAAGCGTGTTCCCAAAGGGGGTTGAGCGAATCAGATCGAGGTTGCGCGGTGTAGTGGCGGGTGCCTTCTCCCCTTCTGCCTGCATGTTCTGCTTTACAGCCGTAATGGGCGTGGCACTCAGGGTTGGCAAATCATGCGGAAATACCGGCTTGGCTTCGCCCCTGAATGCGCCTTCCCATGCTACATCATCGGGTGAGCTTTCGGTGTACTGGCCTATGGGCAGCAGCGTTTCCCAGGGCTTGCTCAGGTACTGCGCCGCCAGCTGTTTCTGGTTGAACTGCTGCACCCACTCGGGCAGCGTGGCCTGGTAGAAGGTACTGGAGATGAAAGCACCGTTTGAGCCATCGTACCAGTAGGCGGCATTGGCCGCGTGGCCGGCGGGCAGAATGGAGCCACGGTCCTTTATGCACACGCCTATTACCTTGCTCTGGAAATTGGTGGCCAAGCGCAGCTCATCGGTAATAGTGCTGGTGAGCATGTGGCGCGGCGACTGTTGCCCAGCCGCGGCCGTCCCTCCCACCGACTGCACGGTGTTGTCTTCAGTAACGTAGGTACCCTTGCCTTCTTCGCGCACGAGCCAGTTGTTACCTACAATGCCATGCACCGAGGGTGTTGTACCCGTGTAAATGCTGGCGTGCCCGGGCCCGGTATAGGTGGGCACGTAGTTATAATGGGCATTTTCATAGCTAAAGCCCTCACCAAGCAGGCGACGGAAGCCTCCATTGCCATACTTACTCCAGTAACGGTAGAGATAATCGTAGCGCATTTGGTCTACTACAATCCCTACTACCAATTTGGGGCGGTCGAGTGCTTTTGAGGCTTTCTGGGCGAAAGCGGGCAGAGCCAACGTGGCTGCCAGCAACAGGCTCAGGCGTTTTTTCAAAGGAAGGAAGAGTTAATCTCCGGAAGCAAACTGCCGGGTTAGAACAAGTGGCCGCAAAGATAGGCCCCATCAGCCGGACTAACCTCGTCTACAGCCGTATTCAACCCTGCCACGTACAGTAGCCATGTTGCTAGGCCACTTCTGGCTTCCCAAACTTTATACTTCGCCTCTACCCTGCTATGGCAGAATCTACTCCCTACGCCCTCATTTTCGACATGGACGGCGTCCTGATAAATAACACGTCCGTACAGGCCCGCGCCTTTCAACTCTTGTTCCGTGACCTAGGCCTCACTACCAATGCGCTGCAACTGCTGAAGCGTCTCAACGGCATGCCCGCCACCAAAATTCTGGAAACAGTATTTACCAATCCCGTTCCAAAGAAACAATTGGAAACCTACGCCAACCAGCGTGAATTTCTGTACCGCACTCTCTACTGGGAGAAGCGCCGGGCAATGCCCGGTCTCACGCAGTTCCTGCACGATGCCCGAGCCGCTGGCTTCAAAACAGGCCTAGGCACCGGTTCCGGCAACGACACCATCGGCTACATTATCGACCACCTTGACCTGCGCCGTTACTTTGATGTAGTGATAACCAAGGATGACGTAGACCACGGCAAACCGCACGCTGATACTTACACTGTCACGGCTCGTGAGCTAGGCATTCCGGCCGAGCGCTGCATCGTCTTTGAAGATGCTCTAATGGGTGAGCAAGCGGCCTACAAAGCCGGTATGCGCTGCATTGCTCTCAGCACCTCCATCAAGCCTGCCAAATTCCAGGCGCCTCTGAAGGTTATCAAAGACTTCACGCAAATTACTCCAGCGCAGGTCCTAAACCTGCTAGAGCAAAACCTACCCATTCCGAAACCCAGCAAACAACTAGCGAAGCGCGAGTACATGAAGATGTAACTCTAGCTAAAGCTGCTTCACAACCAGTGTACTCCGGACTCTCATCTCCTTTTTCATTCCGCGCATCAAGCGGCGTAGGGGGCCGGGGGTGAGGCGCCCACAAAATGACCTAGGCCATCTATCAGAAAACAGAAAGGCCCGATTCCAGACGGAATCGGGCCTTTCTGTTTTCAGGATATTCTTAGCGGCTGGCAGCCAGTGCTTCTGCGCCACCCACAATTTCGAGGATCTCGGTGGTGATGGCAGCCTGACGGGTACGGTTGTACGTCAGCTTGAGTTGCTTCAGCAGCTCACCAGCGTTTTCCGTGGCTTTCTCCATGGCCGTCATGCGGGCGCCGTGCTCCGAAGCGTTGCTTTCCAGCACAGCCTTGTACAGCTGCACCTTAATCGACTGCGGAATCAGGGTTTGCACGATTTCCTCTTTCGAGGGCTCGAAGATGTAGTCCACGTTTGAAGCAGCCGGTGCGTTGACGGGCAGCTCATTGGGCACCAGCGGCAGCAGCTGCTCGGCGCGTACGATCTGCGTAGCCACGTTCCGGAACTCATTGTAGACCATTACCACTTCATCGTACTGGCCTGTGCGGAAGCCTTCCATGGCCTGCTCGGCAGCTTCACGCACCGTATCAAACGACAGCTTGCCGAATACGTGCGTGTAGTTGCCTAGCAGCGGCAAACGCTTACCATAGTACTCATGTGCCTTGCGGCCAATAGCCAGCACCGTAACGTTTCCAGCCGCAGCCTGCGTAGCATAACGCTCCTGAATGGTAGCATTAACGCCTTTGAAGATGTTGCTGTTGAACGCACCGGCTAGGCCACGGTCTGAGGTAATGGCAATGATTAGAACGCGGTTTACGTCGCGGGCTACGCCGTATTCACTTACCACGTCATCGCCAGCCAGAGCCGTCAGGTTGCCCAGAATATTGTTGAGCCGTTGCGCGTAGGGGCGCAGGCGCAGGATGTTATCCTGAGCCCGACGCAGCTTGGCCGCGGCCACCATTTTCATGGCTTTCGTGATTTGCTGCGTGCTTTGCACCGACGTGATGCGGCTCCGGACTTCTTTTAAGCTTGCCATTTATCAAGTGTTGATTGTCAGTTGCTGATTGTTGATTGCTGGACGAGCTCTTCGAAAAGCTAAACATCCAACAATCAACAACCAACAATCAACCAGTTACTTAGAAGCGTATACTGCCGACAGGTCTTTGGCAACCTGACGGATGGCACCGGTAACGGTGTCGTCCAGCTTGCCAGCCTTCAGTGCCTGCAGCACCTCCGGGTGACGAGTATTCATTACCTGCACGAACTCCTTCTCGAACTCACGCACCTTATTTACAGGAACCTGGTCGAGCAGACCGTTGGTAGCAGCGTAGATTACGGCTACCTGATCCTCTACCTTCTGGGGCGAGAACTGGGGCTGCTTCAGGATTTCGAGGTTACGACGGCCGCGCTCAATGGTGAGCTTGGTCGAAGCGTCAAGGTCAGAGCCGAACTTGGCGAAGGCTTCCAGCTCACGGAACTGTGCCTGGTCAAGCTTCAGCGTACCCGATACCTTCTTCATTGACTTGATTTGCGCGTTACCACCTACGCGCGATACCGAGATACCTACGTTGATGGCGGGGCGGATACCCGAGTTGAAGAGGTTGGTCTCGAGGAAGATCTGGCCGTCCGTAATCGAAATTACGTTCGTAGGGATGTATGCCGAAACGTCACCCGCCTGGGTCTCGATGAGCGGCAGAGCCGTCAGCGAGCCACCACCTTTCACCAAGTGCTTGATGCTCTCGGGCAGGTCGTTCATGTCGCGAGCGATGGTGTCGGAAGCATTGATCTTCGCGGCACGCTCCAACAGGCGGCTGTGCAGGTAGAATACGTCGCCGGGGTACGCCTCACGTCCGGGAGGACGACGCAGCAACAGTGACACCTCACGGTAGGCCACTGCCTGCTTCGACAAGTCATCGTACACTACGAGGGCCGGACGACCGGTATCGCGGAAGAACTCACCAATGGCGGCACCCGTGAAGGGAGCAAAGAACTGCATCGGCGCAGGGTCAGAAGCCGAAGCCGACACTACTACTGTGTAGTCCATAGCACCGCCTTTAGTCAGGGCGTTTACTACCTGAGCAACGGTAGAAGCTTTCTGACCTACAGCTACGTAGATGCAGAAAACCGGCTCACCGCGGTCGAAGAACTCGCGCTGGTTCAGGATGGTGTCGATAGCTACCGTTGACTTACCCGTCTGACGGTCGCCGATGATCAGTTCGCGCTGGCCACGACCGATTGGAATCATGGCGTCGATAGCCTTGATACCCGTCTGCATGGGCTCGTTTACGGGCTGGCGGTAGATTACACCTGGGGCTTTACGCTCCAAGGGCATATCGTACAGCTCACCCTGGATTGGGCCACGACCATCGATGGGCTGGCCAAGTGTGTTTACCACGCGGCCCACAATGCCTTCACCAACTTTAATGGAAGCAATTTTATTGGTACGGCGTACCGTTGCGCCTTCCCGGATTTCAGAGTAGTCGCCGAGCATTACGGCACCTACGTTATCTTCTTCCAGGTTAAGCACGAGGGCCTGCAGACCATTTTCAAATTCGAGCAATTCCCCCGACTGGGCTTTGCCCAGACCGTAGATGCGGGCTACACCGTCACCTACCTGCAGAACCGTACCAACCTCTTCGAGTTCGGCTTCGGTTTTGAAGTTAGACAGCTGCTCCCGCAGAATGGCGGATACTTCATCCGGACGTACTTCTGCCATGACGCTTATAGTTGAGATTGGTAGGGGTTCTTCGAGAATTCGGTGCGCAGCTTGCGCAACCGGTAACTAACCGAGTCATCAATGAGCCGGTCGCCCACGCGCAGCACGAAGCCGCCGATAAGCGCTGGATCAATCTTCTCAGTTAGCGTGACTTGCTGTAGGCCAGTCTGCTGGCGAACCAGGTCAGACACCTGCAAGCGGGTAGTAGCGTTGAGCGGCGTAGCGGTAGTAACCTCGGCCAACTGCACGCCACGCAGCAGATTATATTGGGTCAGAAACTCAGCGCCGATATATTCCAGGGCGCTTTCGCGGTTTTTCTGCGTAATAATGGTGAAGAACTTCTCCGTGAGGTCCGACACCTTACCGCCGAACACGGCGCGCAGAATAGCCAGTTTCTTGTCGTGCTTGACGATGGGGTTACGCAACAGCAAGCGAAGGTCACGGTTCTCGCTCAACACCTGGTTGAACAGATCCATGTCCTGCTTTACTTGCTCCAGCGTACCCTGCTCCTCGGCCAAATCAAGCAACGATTTGGCATAGCGGGAGGCAACTCGTAGTTCAGACATTCTTGTAGGAGTTAGGAGCTAGGAGTTAGGAGCCAGAAGAAAAACCGCGTTGGGCTTACCTCTACTAGCTTCTAGCTCCCGACTTCTTAGTTCAGTTTTACTTCCTGCAGATACGAGTCCACGAGCTGCTGCTGAGCTGGCTGGTCGGCCAGTTCGCGGCGCAGGATGCGCTCAGCAATATCAATGGAGAGCTTGGCGGCGGTGCCTTTCACCTCAGCCAGCGCTGCGTTTTTCTCGTTCTGAATGGCTTCACGAGCTTGCTCAATCATGCGGGCACCTTCTTCGGTAGCCTTGGTTTTGGCTTGCTCGATGAGCTGAGTGGAAACGGCGGTGGCTTCTTTCAGAATCCGGTCGCGCTCCAAGCGAGCTTCGGCTAACAACTTCTCGTTGCCAGCTTTCAGTTCCTGCATTTCCAGCTTGGCTTGGTCAGCCATGCGCAGGGCGCCTTCGATGGAGCTTTCACGCTCTTTCAAAGAAGCTAAGATGGGTTTCCAGGCAAACGAGCGCAGCAAGAGCAGCACGATGCCGAAAATCACCACCTGCCAGAAAATCAGGCCTAATTCGGGATTTACTATAGGAGGCATGAGATAGATGTGAGTAGTGAGAACTATTACTCAAAGTGGTGGCTGAATACTATGGCCTAGGCCTATACTACTCAGTACCAGAAAGCCAAGGCAGCCCGCTGCGCCGTGCGCTGAAGCGACGCGCAGCGGGCTGCTCCTGTACTATCTCAATGCTTACAGATTGAACGAAATCAGCAAGCAAACTACTACTGCGAACAGAGCCAGACCTTCGATCAGAGCCGCTACGATTAGCATGGCAGTTTGGATTTTGCCTGAAGCTTCTGGCTGACGGCCAATGGCTTCCATAGCCTGACCACCGATACGACCGATGCCCAGACCGGCACCCAAAGCAACCAGACCAGCACCAATAGCAGCACCGAATACGGCCAGACCAGCGGAATTAGTAATGGCCTGCAACAACAGAGAAAGAAGCATAAAACAAAGGTTTGGGGAAGTGAAAAACGAAAAAATCAGGAGGGAAAAACTACTTAGTGAGCAGCGTGGGCATTATCAGCGCCTTCGCCACCACCCATCTGGTAATCAGCATCGTGGTGCTCTTCTACTGCGCCGCCGATGTACATGGCAGTCAGCAGCGTGAAGATGTAGGCCTGCAGGATGGCTACCAGCAGCTCCAGCATGTTGATGAACAGGCCGAAGGCAATAGATACTGGGCTAACTGCTACGCTCTTAAAGATGAAGATGAGCGAGATAAAGCTCAGGATTACAATGTGACCCGCCGTAATGTTGGCGAACAGACGAACCATCAGGGAGAATGGCTTTACAAAGATGCCGATGATCTCCACGGGAACCATGATCGGCAACAGGGCCTTCGGTACGCCAGGCGTGGCGAAGATGTGATGCCAGTAGTTTTTGTTGGAGCTAAACAGCGTTACCAGCAGCGTGATAACGGCCATTGTGAGCGTCACGGCAATGTTGCCAGTGAGGTTGGCAGCACCGGGCAGCAGGCCCATCAGGTTATTAAACCAGATGAAGAAGAACACCGTCAGCAGGTATGGCATGTAGCGCTCATACTTCGGGCCGATAGACTTTTTGGCTACCTCATCGCGGATGAACACGATAACAGGCTCAAAGAACGATTGGATACCGCGCGGAGCACCGGTACCACGCTTAGCATAACCACGGGCCACCGATGTGAATACCAACAGCAGAATGGCTGCGCTCAGCATCAGCGAGGCTACATTCTTAGTAATAGAGAAGTCGTACACCTTGCCGCCATCTTCGGCTTCCAGTTTTTCATGCTCCAGCTTTAGGCCATCGTATACCTTGCCTTCGGCTAGGTTGCGCGACGAGAATACGGACAGGCCTTTGCCAGGACGGAAGGCAATAACAGGCAGGTAAGTAGTGAAATGGTTGTTGTCGTTCGAGAACCAGTGCCACTCGTGCGAGTCACCAATGTGGTGCAGAATCATGTCGCCGGGACGGAACTCCTCCGTCTTGGCACCCTCCGCAGCAGCGGAGCCATGCTCTTGAGCAAAAACGGGAAGCGAAAGAATGCAAAAGAGAGCTATCAGTAAACGCTTCATTCAGTGGGATTTAGGGTTATCTTCACAAAAAACTCATTTTGTGGTTTCACCCGGTTTTGAAAACGGGCGCAAGTTACTCAGAACGCTCCAGACTTCAAACCCGGCAAAGAGAAAATACAAGACGAAGAAGCTCCCTAAGAATGCCCAACGGGCGTCGCCCTCCTTTCCACCTCCTTTAAAAAGGTACACTAATACCAATACCAGCGATAAAAGTAGTCGCACGACCATCGTGCCGAAGTAGGCTACTAAGAAATTATCGGGGTTAGCCTGCACGAGCTTTGCCGTCACTCGGTACGTTAAGAGGGTGAGTATAGCAAAGAAGGCAAACGTGTAGGGCGTAAACGGATGGATGATACGCGGGCCAAACTGGCTGTGCAGAGCATACAGCACGAAACCTATCAGCAGACAAAAAATCAGGTAAGAGCGGAAGAATGCTTTCACGGGCGAGGCTATTGATCTTTCGTGACTGAGCGTATCACATTATACAAGGCGGCAAACAGGCCTAACAGCATCAAGCCTACCGTAAACCAGGGTGTCTTGGTTTGGAAGTGCCCATCAAGCCAGTAGCCTGCCCAGGTGCTCAGGCCAATAGTGGCCAGCATTTGAATACCAATGCCAGAATACCGGGCAAAACTGCGAAGCCGGTCAGAAGAGGAATCTGCCTCAGTGGTTTTGCGGGAATTGGGAGGAGGTGTTGGCATGGTGGGGAGCTACCAAATGGGATGCAAAAGTACGAGGATGCGCGTAGGTAGTTGCCCATCCTTTATAAGCCACCTCCAGAACCAGAAAAAGCGGTAAATCTGCCGCTGGCAACGGTCAAGAATTAATGCCGTAATTTTACCCGTAGTGCCGCGTTACAGTAAAGAGTGCTTCTGTCCCGAACGATTCGGCGCAGCCAGCGCGTTTTCTGTCTGCTCTCCCTCCCGAGCCTTTAAGCTGCCTTGTGACTAACCCGACGACTTTTTCGCTTATCCGTCTTCTCTCGGCTCCGACTGCGGCCCTACTGCTGCTGGCGGGCGTGGTGAGCTGTTCCTCGGAGCGCCGCTCCTTGGTAGGCCACGCCTATGATAATGTAGTAGCTCGCGACAACGCCTATTTTCTGGCACGCGAAAAAATGCGTGCCTCTGAGGAGGCCTTATATAAGGCTCGGGTTAATGACTATAACCGAGTGCTGCCGCTTTTCCCTACCCTCGATGAGGCTACCGTGGGCCGTATTGCGGCAGATATGGAAGATATCATCAAGAAGTCGTCGTTGCCCATCCAGCACCGGCCGGGCTCCGACTGGACCGATGACAGCTATATATTAGTAGGCAAAGCGCGCTTCTATAAAGCCGAGTATGAAGACGCGGCCAAGACGTTTAAGTACGTAAACAGTACCAGCAACGACCCTAATGCCCGGCATGAGGCCCTGATATGGCTGATGCGCACTTTCCTGGCCACCAAAGAGCTAGAGAGTGCATCGGCCGTATCCGATATTCTGGATAAGGAACAAGGTACTCCTCTCAATGCGCGGGAGCTTTTTCTGACACGAGCCGAGTATTACCTGCTTACAGGAGACCAGCCCAAGGCTATTGCTCAACTGGAGCAAGCCATTCCGCTTATTACCCCCAAGAACGAGCAGTCGCGCACGCGCTATATTCTGGCGCAGCTTTACCAAGCCCAGGGTGACGACAAAAAGGCGTATGCTGAGCTAAACCAGATTCTGAAGAAAAACCCACCGTATGAGCTGGACTTTTTCAGTAAGCTCATGCTAGGCCAGGTATCTGACCTGAACCAGAACGACAAAGCCCGGCTAGATAAGTATTTCGCCAAGCTGCTCAAGGACACCAAGAACAAAGAGTACCAGGACAAGATCTATTACGAGATGGCGCGGCTGAACTACCGGCAGCAGCGCTACCCGGAGGCTCTGGCTCTACTGGAAAAATCGGCCCGCACTCCTACCCCTAGCCGTACGCAGAAGCCCTACACCTATTTGCTGGCGGGCCGCATCTACTACGAGAATCTACAGCGCTACCGCTTGGCAGCTGCGTATTATGACAGCACAGTACAAGCCTTGCCGAAAGAGGCGCCGGAGTACGCGGCCATCTCAGAGCGAGCCGCTACACTCAAGGGCTTTGCGCAGCAAATCAGCATTGTTGAAGCCCAGGATAGCTTACAAGCTTTAGCTCGGCTTGACACGGCCACGCTGCGTACCCGGTTAGTGGCCTACGCCCAGGCGGAGATTGACACGCGCCGCAAGGCCGAGGAAGCGCTGGCGGCACGGCAGGCCCGCGAAGCCCAGCGCGACCTGCAGACATCCACCGGCGTCAGCACTGCCCGCGATGGTCAGCCCAACATTGACCCCATGGCCTTTGCTGACATGAGTACGGGAGCCAAGTGGTACTTCGACAACCCCACGTCTCTGAGTACTGCCCGTGGCGAGTTTATCCGGAAGTGGGGCGACCGTCCGTTGCAGGATAACTGGCGTTTTGTATCGCAAGCCAGCAACTCACCCGTTACGCAGCGAGGAGGCAGCGTACCAGTATCTATTGCTGGGTTAGGCAATACCACTGTTAATGCCCCTGGTGTAGACCCGCAAACTACTTCTACTGAGGCGCCGGACCAGCTAACAGCTTTGTTAGCGGGCTACCGGCAAAACATCCCGCTCACCGAAGTTCAGATGCAGGCTTCTCAGGCGCAAGTGCAGGAGGCGCTTTATCAGTTGGGCGGTATCTATAATCAGCAGTTAAGAGAGCCCGTACCAGCCGTAGAGACATATGAGAAGCTGTTAACCCGTTTCCCGCAAGGGGCTCACACGGCCGAAACGCTGTACATTCTGTACCTGATTCATAAAGATCAGAACCAGACGGCTAAAGCTGAAGGATATGCCGAGCGTCTTCGCCAGAACTACCCTAACTCATCTTACGCCCGCTTGGTGGCAGATCCGGAATATCTGCGCCGCACTTCTATTGCCAATGCGCAGGTGGCCGTTCTAGTAGACTCTGCTTTCACCTTTTATAAGAAGCAAGAGTTTAAGAAGGCTTCAGCGGTACTGGTGCGTGCCAAAAAGCAATACCCTGAGAATGACCTGAACGATCGGGTAGCTTTCCTCAATACCTTGCTCGCCATCCGGACGCAGCCGCCGGCCACCGCCAAGGCCGCCGTGGAGCAATTTGCCAAGGACTATCCGGAAAGCTCCTTGGCGCCCCAAGCTGCTACACTCATCACAGTTTATAAAGATTACGAAGCAGGGAAAATTACAGGGGCGCTGGCCTCAATGGATAAACCTGTGGTTTCAGCTTTCAAGCCTGGCGAAGTAGAAAATCGCATGCGGATTTACTACGCCGAAAACGAGTCGCCGGCGCTGCCCATGGTGCCCAACTCGGCGGCTACTCCTTCTCCCGCGGTATCTACTCCATTAGCCACGCCTGGTAGTACACCAGCTAGCAGCCCTTCACGCCCTGGTGCCACCACACCCGGCAAAGCCGCTCCGGAAGTTCCAGCGGCTTCCGTACCTCCTACTCCGGAACCCATAATGCCGCCCGTAGAAGCTCCCGTTACCCCAGCCGCTCCGCCAGTTGACCCGGTTAAAGCGGCGCGCATGGCGGCAGCCCAAGCTCGGGCACGTGGTAAAAAAACGCCCGCCCCAGCTAAAACCCCGTACGCTTCTGGTTCTACTCCTCCGCTTCCGGCTCCAGTTGCCACTGATTCGGGTGCCACCTCTCCTCCTACCACCTCACCGGTTACTGCGCCCTCCTCTGCTACCCCGGTGCCGGCTCCTGCCGCTACCCCAGTCAAGCCCGCCACGCCTTACAAAGCAGATGTGGCGGCGGCGCACGTAGTTGCGTTAATTTTCCCGAAAGGAGCGGCTCCGCTGCAAGAATTACCTACTCAGCTGGGAGCTTACAATACCCGATACTTCAAGGCCAATAACCTGCAGGTAGCGCAACAGCCCTTGGGCGATGCTCAGGAAGTTGTGCTAGTACAAAGCCTGCCTGGTGCGAAAGTTGCTCAGAGTTATGCTACTAAGCTCAGAGGCCCCCAGTCGCCCTTGAGCAAATTGCGCGGCGCGGGTTACCAAACCCTTGTAATCAGTATTGATAACTTGCCGCTCCTCCTCCAAACCAAGGACCTGGAGGAGTACCAGCGTTTTTACCAACAGAATTACCGTTAGCCCTGATTTGAGGCGGTACCTGCCTGTGCTATAGTGGCCTAGAGCCCGACAGGCGGCTAGCACTCCGGGTCTGGGCCACGCATTCTTCACCACTTACTGCACCAATGGCTTACCCCGCCACTAAGAAAGCTAAACTAACTGCACGCAAGCCTAATTCTAGCGGCCGCTTCACGGGTATTACCCGCACCTTCTGGGTGTTATTTGGCGCCGGCATTGTAGGAGCAATTCTGTATGTACTGGCCGTTAGCGTCAACTTCCTGAATTTGTTTGGGCGCATGCCCAACCTCAAGACGCTGGAAAACCCCAAGAGCGAACTGGCGTCTGAAATATACTCGGCCGATGGGATACTGATGGGTAAGTACTTCCACGAAAATCGTACTCCCGCCGAATACGAGGAGCTCCCCCAGCACCTCATTGATGCCCTCATAGCCACTGAAGATGCCCGCTTTGAGGAACACTCCGGTATTGATTTGAAAGGACTAGGCCGCGCTGCCGTGGGTATTGCCACGTTCCGTAAAAGCGGTGGGGCATCTACTCTCACGCAGCAGGTTGCCAAAATGCTCTTCCGCACGCGGGAAGACCTGAACGACGGCGCCTTGAATGATGTGCCTGGCCTACGCATGATCATCATCAAAACGAAGGAATGGATCATGGCTGTGCGGCTGGAACGCAACTACACCAAGCGCGAGATTCTGCGGATGTACCTCAATACCGCTGAGTACGGCTCCAACGCCTTTGGTATCACAGTAGCCGCTAAAACCTTCTTTAATAAGAAACCTGCCAACTTAAAGCTGGAAGAAGCTGCGTTGCTGGTGGGCGTGGTAAACGGACCCTCCTGGTTCAACCCTGTGCGTAACCCCGAGCGCTCCAAGCGCCGGCGCGACTGGGTGCTGAGCCAGATGAACAAGTACCACTACATTGATGAGCCTACTTACCAAAAGGCCGTTGCTAGGCCTATTGCGCTAGACTATAAGGTAGAAAACCAGAACGAAGGTATTGCCCCCTATTTTCGGGTGGAGGTTAGCAAAGTGCTGAAAGCTTGGGCCAAGGAAACCGACCACGATCTGTATGCCGACGGCCTGAAAATTTACACCACCATCGACTCCCGCATGCAGAAGTATGCCGAAGGAGCTGTGGCCGAACACATGAAGCTTCAGCAGAAGTGGTTTGATCAACAATGGAAAGGCCAGCAGCCGTGGCGAGATGAAAACGGTAAAGTCATCCCAAACTTCCTCAATACCAGCATTCAGCGCACCGAGCGGTATAAGTCCTTGACTAACCGCTTCGAGGGCAACAAAGACTCCATCAAGTACTACCTGAACAAGAAGTACAAAATGAAGGTATTCACGTGGCAGGGTGGCGAGAAGGAAGTGCTTATGTCGCCGATGGACTCACTGGCCTACTACAAGCGGATTCTACACTCTGGCTTCATGGCCATGAACCCACTAAACGGACAGGTAAAAGCCTGGGTGGGCGGTATCAACTTTAAGTACATCAAGTACGACCACGTAAAGCAGGGCAAGCGCCAGCCGGGCTCTACGTTCAAGCCTTTCGTGTACGTGGCCGCTATCGACCAGGGCTACTCTCCCTGCTACCAACGCCCCGACGTAGCCACTACTTTTCCCGCGGAGCGAGGGCGCCCGGCTTACACTCCTAAAAATTTCGAGGGCAGCTATTCCGGTCGTTCCTTTACCCTGCGTCAGGCCTTGGCCCGCTCTATGAACTCTATCACGGCGTGGCTGGTCAAGAAGTTGGAGCCTGAAACTATTGTGAGCTATGCCAAGCGCCTAGGTATTACCTCTCCGATTGAAGCTGTACCAGCGGTAGGCTTTGGCTCTTCCGATGTGAGCATCTACGAGTTAGCGGGAGCTTATAGCACCTTCGTAAACAAAGGCGTTTGGACCTCCCCCATAATGGTCACCCGCATTGAGGACAAGAATGGTAACGTGTTGCGCGACTTCACGCCGCAAACACGGGAAGCCCTTAGTGAAGAAACTGCCTACCTGATGACGTATATGTTGCGGGGGGCTACCGAGGAGCAGGGGGGTACTTCCATCATTCTGAAGAATGGCTTCAAATTCCCGTATGAAATAGGAGCTAAAACCGGCACCACCAGTAACTACTCCGACGGCTGGTTTATGGGCCTGACTCCTGACCTAGTGTGTGGCATGTGGGTTGGTGGTGAAGACCGTAGTGTCCATTTCCGCACCGGGGCCTACGGCCAAGGCTCACGCCTAGCACTGCCCATCTACGGCTTATTTATGCGGAAGGTATACGCCGATAAAAGCATTGGCATTAACACTGGTCCGTTTCCTAAACCCGAAAAGCCCCTAAGCATAGAGATTGACTGCTCTCGCTACTACGGCGGCGCTCAGCGCGACACTATTCCGTACGACCAGAAGCTGAACCAAGTAGATTTAAACGATCTGCAGGACCAAGATATTTAATCTGTTTTTTGGGCGCTATTTGGAGGTGGCAGGTGTTTTTCACCTGCCACCTTTTTTATTATTATCTCTCATTTTTGCTTGCCTTACTGGCCTAGCCGAACAAAAGGCCCGCAACTGAGTACTCAGAAACAACCCTCCCGATTCAAGCATAATGGCTGCCAAAGACCATCTACAGGATCAAATCCGCCAGCTCCCCCACCGGCCCGGCGTGTACAAATACTTCGATGTCACCGATACCATCATTTACGTAGGTAAAGCCATTGACCTGCGCAAACGGGTGAGTAGCTATTTCACGAAGCAAGATCACAACAAGAAGACCCAACAGCTGGTCAAAAACATTCACCGGATTGAGTTCACCATTGTTGGCTCTGAGTCTGATGCTTTTTTACTGGAGAACAATCTAATCAAGCAGCATCAGCCGAAGTACAACATTCTGCTGAAGGACGGTAAAACCTATCCCTATCTGCTGCTGACAAACGAGCGTTTTCCTCGCCTCATCCCCACCCGAAACAAAAAGCCCGGCGACGGTCACTATTACGGTCCTTACGCCAACGTTACGGGCATGAATCTCCTGCTGGAGCTTATCAGGGCTCTTTATCCGTTGCGCACGTGTACGTATAACCTGTCACCGCAGAATGTGGAGGCGGGTAAGTTTAAGGTATGCCTAGAGTATCATCTGGGCAATTGTAAGGGCCCATGTGAAGGGCTGCAAGACGAGGAAACCTATAACCAGTACATTCAGCAGATTCGGCAGATCCTCAACGGCGACCTGCGCCTGCCCAAGCAATACTTCAAAGAGAAGATGATGCAGGCGGCACAGGAGCAGCAGTATGAGCAGGCTCACCAGTTCAAGCAAAAGCTTGATAAGCTTGACGAGTTTCAGGCCAAAAGCACCATCGTTAATGCCTCGCTCTCTAACATTGATGTGTTCAGTATCGCTTCAAATGAGAAGTCTGCTTTTATCAATTACCTCAAGGTAATGAACGGCAGCATTGTCCTTACCCAATCGGTGGAGGTACAAAAAAAGCTGGACGAACCGGATGAAGAGATTCTGACCTCCATGATCATGCAGATGCGGGAGGAGTTTGAGAGCCAGTCGAAGGAGATTTTGACCAACGTGGCTGTTCCAACGCTGCCATTGCCCTCCGTCACCGTGGCACAGCCTCAAATCGGCGACAAGCGCAAGCTCATGGAGCTTAGCCTTAAAAACGTGCTTTACCTGCGCAAGGAGAAGGAAAGCATGAACGACCGAAGCAAAGACCTGAATGAAGTTCGCATTATGGAAACCATCAAAAAGGATTTGCGTCTTACGGAGCTGCCTAAGCATATAGAGTGCTTTGACAACTCGAACTTCCAGGGCGACAATCCGGTGGCCGCTATGGTGTGTTTCCGCAATGCCAGGCCTAGCAAGAAGGACTACCGCCACTACCATATTAAAACGGTTATTGGCCCCAACGACTTCGACTCTATGTATGAAGTCGTTAGCCGGCGCTATCGGCGCTTAACGGATGAGGGCGCAAGCCTTCCCCAGCTGGTTATTGTAGATGGTGGCAAAGGCCAGTTAAGTATGGCCGTAAAGGCGTTGAAAGACTTAAACCTGTGGGGGCAGATTGCCGTGATTGGGATAGCTAAGCGTCTGGAAGAAATCTACGTGCCCAATGATCCATTACCGCTCTACATTGACAAAAAGAGCGAATCGCTCCGCTTGTTTCAGCGCATGCGTGATGAGGTGCACCGCTTTGGTATCACTTTTCACCGCAGCCGTCGTGATGCAGCTACCCTTAAAACTGAACTTACCGATGTAAAAGGCCTAGGCCCCATTACCGCTGATAAGTTGCTAACTAAGTTTAAGTCTGTGAAGAAGATTAGAGAGCTTACTGAGTCGGAATTGGTAGCAGAGGTGGGTAAAGCCAAGGCTCGCATCTTACTGGATTACTTCAGCCAGAGTGCGTAGATTTTGAAGCATAGGTTACTATGGTGTCCCGTCCGGCTAACTGTTGACAGGAATAAGGCAAGGGCCCCGCTCGGCTTTTCCGGCGGGGCTTTTCGCTTGCTGATGGACTTGATTAGGGGTTAAGTAGTTCAGAGCCAGGTGGGGTCTTTCCTCATTGTACAGGTGCACGGCCTGCCCGACCAGCAGGCGGGCCTGGGCCAGGTCGTCGGGCAGCACGAAGAGGAATTCGTCCTTGAGGATGCCGTTGACGCGTTCGGCCAGCGCGTTCTGGTAACAGTCGTAGCCGTCGGTCATCGAGCAGCGCAGCCCGGCGGCGCGCAGGGCATTCTGGTAGGCGTCGGAGCAGTACTGGCTGCCCCGGTCGGAGTGATGCAGACCGCCGCTGGCCGCCGGCCCGGCGGCGCGCACGGCCTGGGCCAGGGCGGCCAGACAGCCCGCCGTGTGCAGGCTGGCGTGCACGTGGTGGCCCACGATACGCCGCGAGAAGGCATCGGTGACCAGGCTCAAGTACACGGTGCCCTGCCGGGTGGGCAGGTAAGTGATGTCACTCACGTAGCGCTGGTTGGGCGCCGTAGGCGGGGGGGCGTCGTGGACCAGGTTGGGGTGGCAGCGGAAGCGGTGATGCGAGTCGGTGGTCTTGGTAAAGCTGCGTTTTTGGGGCACCAGCAGTTGATGCTGGCCGAGCAGGGTGAAGAGCGCATCGCGCCCGTAGCTCACGCCCTGCACGCGCAGTAGCGGAGCAATTTTATGGTAGAGCTTGCGCGTGCCCAACCGCGGCAGGCGGGTGCGTACGGCCCGCACCTGCGCCAGCACGGCGTTGGCTCGCTGAGCTTGCCGCGCTTGGCGCTGGCGGCGCTGATAGAGGCCCTGCCGGCTCACGCCATAGCACTGGCAGCTGCGCTGCACGCTTAGCTTTTTTTCGGCCCCCAGGCGGGAAACGGCCGCTGGAAAGACTTTTTTGGCAGGGCGATGCCATGGTCCTCCTCCACCACTTGCAGCATGGTGCGCAACAGCAGATTCAGGTCTGTGCTGTCCTTCAACTGCTTGTCAAACTGTTTTTTCTGCTCGCGCAGCTGCGTTTCCAGCTGTTTGATGCGCTGTTCGGGACTCAGTTCCACGGGGCGGGCAAGGCTGAGGAAGGTAGCGTCAGCCTGCTGAGAAGTTACGAAATGGCTGGCATAGCGCCGGCACCAGCTCAACACGGTGCTGCGGCCCTGGATACCATAGCGCCGCTGTGCCTGCTTGTAGCTCAGTTCGCCGCGGCCGACTTCGCCCACCACGGCCAACTTAAAGGGCAAACTGTAGTCGCGCTGACTACGCCGCACATGCGGCTCTTTCGGGTTTTGCATGACATTTCTGGGGAAAGTGTCAACACATACCCGGACGGGACATGGAAAACAAAAAGGCCCTCGCGGATAATCCGCGAGGGCCTTTTTAGTATCTCCTTAAGCTTAGAAGCTCCAGAGGTTGTACTCGTACTCAATTAGGTCTGCGGCAGCTTGCTGCGACGCCAGGATGCCTTCCCGTTCCCCACCGTAGATATCCGACAGACGGGCATCATTGGGGTTAGAAACCTTCACAATGTAAGAGTTGAACAACCACAGCTCGAAAGCATCTGCCAAGTTCTTGTGCTGAGCATCGTTCTGTGGATTAAACCAAATGGCTTTATCCGGATTGTTGCGGAACACCCTTACCAAGTCGCTGTACTTGAACGTACCGATAGGCTTCTCAATGCCCGATACGTTAGAGCTCAAAGTCGATGGAACCAGCAGCGTGATGCACTTGATATCATGATACATCCTCGACCGTTTCTTGTCGAAAATCATATCCTCCTTCAATTCCATCTGATAGATGTCCTTGGGGCGATACTCGTAGCTAGGGGCAGCAGCAGGTTTAGCTGGAGCAGCGGCCACAGTTTCATAAATGATCCGGCCTTTGCTATCCTTTAACGGCTTGCCATTAGCACCAAGCTTCGGGCGCTTGGTGGCGGCAGGCTTAGCACCCCAATCGTCGGCTCCAGTATCCTCTGTGAAACCAGCAGCCCTTTCCTCGTCGCTGAGGCCAGCGTTGGCTTCTGCATACGATACGTTAGAGGTAACTTCTTTAGAGGAGAAGGTCGACGTCAGTGAATCATTACGATAAGCCTGCAGCTCACCTCGCTTTACTGCGTCTAGGATTACCTTGCTAATTTCCCGGCCTTCAGAGAACATCGGTTTGTTCTGCTTCTCACGCAGGTCAATTGCACGCCAAATCGTTTTCCGGAACATGATATCCGAATTCGGAATTGGACGATACGAGCCATTGCTGCTCGCGGTGGTAGCTTGTTCCTGAGCCGAAGCTGCCACCGACAGCGCCAGGCTAGCCGTCAGAGCGGCGAAGGAGAGGAATTTATTCATACCAGGGTAATCAAAAAACGTAGCGGTTAGTTCAGATCAATAACGCTTAGAGCAGCGGAATATTGAACTGCTTAGAAACGTTTACTTGCTCCGTATTGCCTTGGAAGTTCATGCGCTGTACCTCTTTTACCTCGATGTACAGACGGTCACCTTCGCGGGCCGAGTTTACTACACTGCTCAGGTCAACGTTAGGACCGTTAACAGGGATAGTTGGAAGTGCAGGGCGACGACCACGCACCAGTGTCACTTCGTAACGCGTAACGCGGAAACGAGCATCATCTGGCAAGAAGGTAGAGAAGCCGGCATCAGCAACTGCGCGCAGCTGCATGTTGCGCACTGCGGTGATAGGAGTACCTTGCTTCTCGTTGGCCTCACGGCCACCTACGATGCACTTAATCTCAGGCTTAGGAATAGGACGAACTTCGAACGTCTGCGAACCGATGGGGTTACCACCGCTGCTAACGTTTAACGTTACCTGTTTGGCGTTAGGCACCAATGTAACCTCGCCTTTAGCTGAACCTTTGATGGTGCTAGCACCCGAAGCAGAGAAGCTAGGATCGTACTGAGCGCCGAGAGCAGGTACTTGTACGCTTAGCTTGTTACCGCACTTGAAATACAGAGCCTGCACAGATGCCGACTGAATCTGCATTACTGGCTTAGTAACCGTATAGTCTACTTTCTTGGTGAAGACGGTATCGCGTCCGTTCTGCTTGAAGCGGATAGTACCCGTCCAAGAGGCTTTGGCGTTGCCGCTAGCATCGAACGAACCAGGGCGAGCAGTGAATTCTACAATACCATGGCCGTTTTGATCAACACGCAGAGGAGAACCATTCAAAGTCATGCTTGGGTTGAGGCCCGAAGCAGAAGCCGTCAGAAACAATTCTGCTTTGTATTTCGTACCAGCAGCAACGGTGTTTGATTCAGCGCTGGCGAAAGCACCAATCTTATCGAATACGATTACACTGCCACCTACTTTTGCAGCCTGTGCAGCCAGAGCATCCGACTCGTACTTCAGTACCTCAGCTTCTTTCTGAGAAAGAACAGCTAGTGCTGCTACTACGGGGGTATTCTCGAAGTTCAGCTCAGCAAAGTTTTTGCTCTTCTGCTCAGGATCAGTCACCATTGCATCCTCACGAGCATCGAGTGCCAGTGGGCCAGCGTTAGGAACAAATTGCTTGATGTAAGAAGAGTATTTGTTTAGCTCTTCTTTCATCTTATATGCTTCGCCGTTACGGGTGCCACCAAGCATGGTGATGGCTACCTTGTCCTCGGCGCTCATATTCTTGAATTCGTTTTTACCCTTGTTCTCCGTAGCGGTTAGTAGTTTGCTACGTACCTCATCCAGATACGAAACCATTTGTTTCGTACGATCCCGGATTTCCTGGCTCTGTTTCAAAACAGCGAGGTCGCGAGGCTGATTGCGGTTTTTTTCAACCTGAGCCTGAATGCCCTTTACCGCCCCCTCATTCGCATTCGAAACTTTATTGTTAATAGAACCAAGGCTTTCGTCAAGGAACTTGAACTTCAGCAGAATCGCTGAGTTTACTTGAAGGGCCAGAAGAGCGGTGAGTACCAAGTACATCATCCCGATCATCTTCTGCCGTGGAGTCTCTTTACCTCCCGCCATCGTGTCTTACCTATCTATATGGGGTGAACTAAACCTGAAGTTGCTAAGGAAGACTAGTCTTAGCTGGTAGCGCGCATGGCGTTCAGCATGTTACCGTACACACGGTTGAGCGAGCTGAGGTTAGTAGTCAGGCTAGTAACTTCCTGCTTGAACTGCTCAGTTTCTTTACCGGCTTCAGTCAGGTTTTCCATAGCCTGCGACAAAGTGCCGTAGAACTTGTTCATGGACTTGAGGTGCGTGTTAGCATCCTGTAGCTCCATTTCGTACACTGCATTCAGAGCGCCCAGATTCTTGGTTACGTTCTGCACCTGCAGGTGGTACTCTTTAGCATAGCTGGTAGCGTCAGCCATGGCAGTCATTGCCTGAGCTGTTTTGCCGTAAGCTTCATTAATACGCTCCAACGACTGAGCCGCTGAGCGAACCTTCGTCGTGTACTCGTCAGTAGCGCTGGTGGCATCACCAAGCTGCGACAGCTGCTGAGTGGTAGTGCTCAGGCGGTTCAAGCCTTGGCCCAGCGAGTTGATAGCCTCAGGAGTTACGTTAGCATCTTTCAGCATATCATCCAGCTTACGGGTCAGGCCCGTGCCAGTGCCTTGCTCAACGAACTTGTTGCTGTTAGTAGAAGGGTCGTAACCTTCGCTCAGTTCGGGATATACCAGTGACCAATCAACTTCTTTGGCATTTGGCTGGAATGCGCTTAGGAAGAAGATCAGGGCTTCAGTACCCAGTCCCACCATCAGCATAACGTCAGCACCTTTCCAGTGCAGAATTTTAAACAATGCTCCGATGATTACGACTGCGGCCCCGATGCCATACACCTTGGGCATAACCACGTCATACATGAAGTTACCGCCTTTTGCTGCCATGTTAGTAAGAAATTAAAAAAGAGAAGTTGGTGAGTTGATGAGCTAAGAAGAAAGATGCAGAAGGTGTACGTAGGGAGTTCAGAGGAATGCGTAATGCAGTTTTAACGCTTAGGGCTAACTCGTGGCGCCTAGTTCAAGCTGCCATTGGAGCCCATGCCAATCTGAATCATGGCAGTGCGGAAACCGATGTAGGAACGGGCCGAATCCTGGTATTCGAAGTTGCGGGTACCCGTCTCCAAGAAGTAAGCAATGTCTTTCCACGAACCACCACGGACCACTTTGCGAGGCTCGTTATCGTCAGGGTTAGTGGGGTTCATATCCCATACCACGGGTACTGAGGCCTCCATGTAAGCATCATCGCACCACTCGGCCACGTTGCCCGACATGTCGTACAGGCCGAAGTCATTGGGGAAGAAGGCTCCTACTGGAGAGGTGTAAGCATAACCATCGGAAGCATAGTCGCCACGGCCTGGCTTGAAGTTAGCCAGCATGCAACCCTTCGAGTTGCGCAGGTAAGGACCACCCCATGGGTAAGTAGCGAGGTCACGGCCACCACGGGCAGCGTACTCCCATTCAGCCTCAGAGGGTAGACGGAAGTTAGGCGTGGGCGCTAGGCCAGCTTCTTCGTTGGCGGCGTTTTTGTGCTTGGTGCGCCAGTTGCAGAAGTACTTGGCAGCAAACCAATCAACACCTACTACTGGGTAGTCATCGAAGGCAGGGTGAGTGTAGTAGTACTCCATCAGCGGGTCACCCATGTGATAGGTGAAGTCGCGCACCCATACAGTGGTATCTGGATAGAGTTCAGTCATCACGTACTCTTCACCCAGCACATCAATCGAGTCCTGGCGAATAGCGTTCATAAACTGACGATATTCATTGTTAGTGATTTCGGTCTCGTCCATGTAAAAGCCGGCAATCGTTACCTGCTTATTCATGTTGACCATGGAGGCCGAAATGTCCTGGTCGGTCTGTCCCATGTGGAACGTGCCGCCTGGGCATGGAACCATACCGTAAGGAACCTCCTGTGGATTGAACTCCGGGCGGTCCTCAGCTCCGACTAGGTCGCCTTGCGGTCCTTTGCCAAAACCACAGCCTCCCAGCAAGAGCGTCGAGAACGCAACGAGAGGCAAAATGAGAAACTTGTTCATGTGAGGAAGAGAAAAAGACTTTTCAGGCGGCGATACCCAAAGATTACAATTTTGTGAGCCGGCAAATCTAGCTATTTGTACGTTCGTACGCAAGCCTTTTGCTCAATGCATTCCGAATGTTTTAAAACCGAAGCAAGCGGCGATTAAACGATGGAAGGCAAGGAGTTAGTACAGAGAAGCCAAAATTCATAGATAACACATACTCAGGGCGCCCCGTAGCCCTGTTTTAGCCTTTTAAATTAAAAGCTGTAGCGTGGGGTACGAATTGCCGGGCGAACCAACAGCCCTGGTTTGGGCAAGCGGTAAGACAGCAAAATCTCAAAGGAGCTCAGAGCACGCGCATCTGAGTTAAATGCAACTAAGTCGTAGGCCAGTCCCACACGCATTGCATTATCCTTAGCAAAACTTAGGCCAGCCATCCCGGTGAACGATTCATCGTACCGATACCCTATCCCACCCCAGAAACGCTCATTAAAAGTGGCACGAGCGCCAACCTCATACGAGTTGTTCTTAAACGCGAACTTGCTGTTGTCCCCAAACTTACCTGGCAGCACCATTTTCACCAACAAAGTGGGTGTTACAACAACGGAAGACGAGGCTTCAATATTGTAACCAGCAGTAAGATACGCATGATTTTCATTGATGTACTCTGCCGTCTTGCCTCCCACTACTTCACTGTTGAACTTATAGCCGGAGCGGAAGAGATTATTAAAGCTCAAACCTGCATACAGCTTATCTGATTCATACCAGGCTCCCACACCAGCATCAAACTTCTGATCAGAGCCTTCACGCGGGATTTTAACGTCTCCCTCGTCTATAAACCTGTAAGTGCCTTGGTATATATTATTAAATATAGCCTGCACACCTATTCCCAACCGGCCTTCTCCAACTTTTATGTGTTTGGAGTATGAGAGCTGCGCATTGGTAGTGGACAGCTGAGCTACTTTGTCGCGGTAGATACCAATGCCTAAGCCGCCCCCAATAGCAGCGACAGGCAACGAAGCAGTTAGTGAAGCAGTCTGGAGAGTACCGCCACTATCGAAGGTGGCATCGTAGCCATAATATTGTGACCGACCAATAGCTGTGATTTCTCCCTGCCCTTTTATTCCGGCATACGCCGGATTAAGATACATACCGTTAAAGCCATAATGGCTGAACTGGGGCTGTTGTTGGGCAACTGCAGTGCTTGCTGCAGATAATAATAAGAAAGCAGGAAGTAAAATCTTCTTCATAGAAGCGGCTGACTTCGCGTAAGTTACACAGGAATCAGGAAGTCGGGAGCTTCCAAATGTATACAAAAAACCTCTGTAACCAATCCTGGATAAAGATGAAACGGGAAAACCACCAAGGTAGTTCTCCCGCTCTCAGAATCAGGCGCTTTGCTTGCCGTTCTTGCTTTTTTCCTTGTTACTATCGGCCCCATGATGCAGCCGTATGTAGGCCTCAATAGCGCCGGTCATGGAGGGTGCATTGGGTTGGGGAGCCTCAATATCAAGCTCTAACCCTGCGTCAATGACTGCTTTAGCCGTAGTAGGGCCGAATGCGGCAATACGGGTACCATTTTGCTCGAAATCAGGGAAATTGATGAAGAGCGAGCTAATACCTGAGGGACTGAAGAAAGCAATGCAGTCGTACTTCACATCTGACAAGTCAGACAGGTCGCTGGCAACGGTACGATAAATAACAGCCTCCGTAAACTTGAAGCCATTTGCCCGCATAAACTCCGGGATATCATCCTTGCGAATGTCGGAGCAGGGATACAGGAACTTCTCGTTCTTATGCTTCTTGATGACCTCGAACAGATCAGCGGCCGTCCGCTGGCCTACAAATAGCTTGCGCTTGCGTAGCACAATATACTTCTGCAAGTAATTAGCCGTTTGCTCAGAGATGCAGAAATACTTCATCTCCGCTGGCATCTCAATCTTGGCTTCCTGGCAAGTGCGGAAGAAATGGTCTACGGCATTACGGCTCGTGAAAATGATAGCCGTATGCTCAAGAATGTTGACCTTTTCTTTGCGGAAGTCCTTGTAGGAGACCGGCTGCACCTCAATAAACTCACGAAAATCTACCTTGATGCCATACTTATCGGCAATAGCAAAGTAGGGAGAAACGTCGTTCGTGGGCTTGGGCTGGGTGACAAGAATGCTGGAGATACGCTTGGCATGACGGCCCGTCCCCGGTTTGTCGTTGCTTTCGGCCATAAGTAAAAAAGTAAGTCTAGGGCGATAAGTCGGCTTTGCGGCCATTACTATGCGGCACAGCCGACAGTAATGTGTTGTTCAGTAGGTAAAAACAATCAGCTTTAACAGAATGACCAAGGGTATCACTTCTGTGGCGCAAAGGTACGAAAACAAATGAAGATTTAGCAGCGACGCCTTCCTATGCAGAGTACGGGCAACCCGTAGTACGGTGCCTACCAACAGCAAGGAAACCACCCCGTTGGAAACCCACAAGACCGTTTCTGGTAGCCGCTGGTTGAGCCCGAGATACAGGAACATCACTAAGGGTAGAAACAGCCCCATAAACAAAATAGTGCGTACAAACTCTCGGTATTGTACCATTACCAGGTCTGTCACGTCAAAAATATACCCCATAAGCTCCAGAAATAGGTATTTGCCTATCACAAACCCCGCCACTAGAGCAGTATACAGCAGCACCCTCAACACAATTGCCGATTCGGGCACGTCAAATAACCGTCGTAGAATAACGATGCTCTGAATATTGGTATGAATGGCTACCAGAAGCAGGGCAAAGGATAAGGAAAAGAGTAGCACCAGACCCAGATTAAGCCAGGTTATAGTGGGCTTGGTTAAGAAGTCCTGCTCAACGGATGCTTTTCCCCAGAGCCCTTCTACCTGATAAATACGCGCGAAACCCGGTTGATATGTGGCCCGAATGCTACCGTAGGCCAGTCCGATTACCAAGAGGAAGCACAGGAATACCGTTTGGCCCTGGTGACCACGGGGCCGGGGCTGAGCTACAAGAGCAGCTCCCGAAGTCTTACCCTTGGGAGCAACGGGAGTGGCGGCTACGTTAGCAAACGAAGCGAGATTGGGAACGGCATCTTCCTGCCAAACGCATAGCAAGTGAGAACCGGCCGTGGAGCCTGCCGGAAGTAGCTGGGTTAGATCGACGGTATAAGAGGCAGGTGTGCGCGCGGTAAACACCAGCCGATTATCGATAAACAGGCTTAGGCCCTGACGAGCAGTGAAGCTAATAGGGAATGGCTTGCCAGGCCTGATAGTAAGCCATTGGTAATAAGCATGGGCTGGGGAATGGTAATCGGGGAGGTACAAAACCAGCCGGTTCCCTTCCGCATCATGAATAAGCCAGTCGGAGGTGAGGCCTGCGCGCGGAGCCACTGGTAGCGCCCGATATTCTGCCGCTGAAGTCAGCCGGACGGTGCCTAAAAGCAACCCAAGCAGTAGCAGCAGAGCATATACACCGGTGGAACGCACAACCATAATACGGTAAAAGTGGCCTAGGAAGCCACTCGTTGCTGGGCACTGCGGCTCTGGTATACCCCCAGCAGAAAGCTGAGCAACACAGAAAACACAACCAGCCCAACAATAAGCATTGTGTTGCCGAGGTAGGCGAAATTGATGACAAACAGAATCACCACCAAGTTAAGCGCTCCTAACAGCATAACTGTGCTGATTTGCTGGAAGCCCATAGCCAGGATGCGATGATGCACGTGGTTTTTGTCAGGAGAAAAAGGCGAGCGGCCCGCCATCATACGTACGATAAACACGCGCAACGTATCAAAAAGAGGCACGAACAGAATACCAACGGCCACAGAGGGTGCAGCAGAAGCAAACGGTTGCCCCACCTTCAGCCCCATCTCGATAAATTGAATGGTCAGGATGGAAACAATGAAGCCACACAGTAGAGAGCCCGTGTCGCCCATGAAAATACTGGCCTTGTGGAAGTTGTACCGCAGAAAGCCGAGCATTCCTCCTATCACACAAACCGAGACGAATACGTAGTTCTGAAAGTTAGGACCGCCGTACTCATAGAAGTAATACCCGAAGGTGCTCACAATTATAAGTACAATAGTACCCGCCAAACCATCGAGGCCATCAATGAGATTGATGGCGTTGGTAATCCCCACGATAACCAGGAAAGTAAAGGCGTAGCTGATGCCAACTGGCAACTCCTGTATTCCGAGAATGCCCTGGAAACTCGTGATGCGCACATCGGCCATAATCATGACGATGCCGGTAGCAAGCAGTTGGCCTACGAATTTCTTCGCGACGGAAATGGTCACCAGATCATCCTTAAGCCCCACAAAAAACAGCACAATGCAGCCAGCCAGCAGCTGTTGAATCCCGTGTGATAGATCGGCGAAGATGGTAAGAGCCGACATGAAGCCGGCAAACACTGCAACCCCACCAAGGCGAGGAGTCAGGGATTCATGGACGGTACGCACGTTAGGCGTATCGAGCATATTTTTCAGGTGGGCGATGTAAATAATGGACGGCACCGCAAACATCGATACCAGAAATGCCCAAAGAGAGGACAGGCCCAACTGAATTCCAAGGTGACTCATGGTGGTTCGACTCAAACAGAGACTACGCTTAGCCAGAACTTTCTGACTGAAGCAATGAAAATATAGGCCTAGCTATGCAACACTCCAGATCGGTTGAGCAGTGCTATATGAATTAGGTTATCGGCCACGATAGAATCAGGCACAAAAATGAATTTTTTGTCGAAGATATTTTTGTCGCGGTAATAGCTCACCCAGTACTGATTATTTAAGTGAAACAATGCGGGGTCAATGGGCTCAATGGGTACGGCCGTGTGCGGCTCCACTTCAAGCAGCACGTGCCGCAAGGTAGAGGTACGGATGGGGCTGCCATCGGCGGGGTCTAGGCCGTAGCCGTTGGAGCTGACGATGACATTGCTGATTGGGTACTCATTGTGGTTGAGCAGGTACACCAGCCAACCTGGTTGCCCTTCTTGCGTGGCAGCGGCGGCGTCTGGCACAATGGCAACAGAGACACCCTCTACCGGATCAAATGAAATATCTTTTTTCATGCTAAAAACTCAAGAGCGGAGCTCGGCGCCCAATAATCCGGCCAAATGTAGTAGCAAACGCTCCTGCACCTCCGCTACAGGTACTACCTGGCCTAGCTCCTGCTGCAAAGACGTGACTGCTTTATCGGTAATGCCACAAGGCACAATATGCCCGAAATACGACAGGTCGGTGTTGACGTTTAAGGCGAAGCCGTGCATGGTTACCCACCGGCTGCATTTTACTCCTAAAGCACAGATTTTGCGAGGGTTAGCAGCTCCCGCTTCAAAATCAAGCCATACGCCAGTAAGCCCATCAATGCGCCCGGCGCGGAGATTGTAGTCGGCTAGGGTCATGATAACGGCCTCCTCCAGCACCCGCAGGTAACGGTGGATATCGGTGAAGAAGTTATCCAGGTCGAGGATGGGATACCCTACCAGCTGGCCAGGTCCGTGATAAGTGATGTCGCCGCCACGGTTGATCCGGTGGAAGGTAGCGGCGTGGGCGGCCAGGCCAGTTTCATTCAGGAGAAGGTGCTCCGGCTTGCCGCTTTTGCCCAGAGTATATACATGCGGATGTTCACACAGCAACAGGTAATTGGGCGTTGGCTCAAAGGGCTGCGCCTGCTCTTGGGCAGTGCGGTTACGGGCTTTAATTGCCAGCGTATCAGCTAATAGCTGCTCCTGCAACTCCCAGGTAGGTACGTAGTCAACCAACCCCAACCGGCGAACCTGAATCTGCCGATTTTGCCCCGATAGCGCGGGCGCCACTGCTAAGGAAGCAGCTCCGGGGGGGCTGGGGGTTACGCAGGCTGAAAGAAAGTCCATGGGCAGGTTGGGTAAGCGACAGAAAAACAGATGACAAAAGCGGCCGAATGCTTATAAAAAGCAACAGCCATGGCCTTTACCATCAAGCAATTTAGCCATTTCACGCTAAGAAACTAAGCTGCATCAGCCAAGTAAAAATATTCCTGAAAAGCCTCAAGAATATCAGCATTACTCTCTTAGCAGGACCCATTTCCGGCGCCTAGTTATAGGCAGGAATAGACCTTGCTGAGTGAAAACGGACACCTTGCGCCTGTTCAGAAAACGCGCAAAGGTACCATTTTTAGCCCCAACCCCAATGAAGGAGTTACCTTTAGCGTGGGCTACCTACTTGTTTTGCTACAAGCCTACAGCGCTCAGAGCCATAGTATTCTACACGTATATTCAACTTAGCATGCCTATTACTGCCCATATGCTAGGCCAAGCTGGGGAAGACGCCGCACTGGAGTTCCTGCTGGCTCAGGGTTATGCGCTGGTACACCGCAACTACCGCTACTGCCGGGCCGAAGTGGACCTGATAGTGCGCCTGGGCCAGGAGCTACTGGTGTTTGCGGAGGTTAAAACCAGGACAACGGTACGCTACGGGTACCCTGAGGAATTTGTGACTCCTCGCAAACAGGAGCTGTTCCGGCGCGCAGCCGAGCAGGTACAGGAGCACCTCGCTTGGACCGGCGACATTCGGTTTGATATTCTAGCGATTACGCCCAGCAGCAGTGGCCTACAGGTTGCACACTTTGAAGATGCTTTCTATTAAGACGGCACTTTATTCACCCGAAAAAGGCGCATACCGTACGGCGTGCGCCTTTTTCGGGTGAATAAAGTGCCGTCTTACTTTTTCATGCCGGGGCGCGCAGTATCGCCTTCGCCGCGCTTATCTAGTTTATCTTTCTCGTAGATGAGCACACCATTGCGGTTGTATTCTTTTACCAGCACAGGCTCCGTTACTTCGGGGTCGTAGCCTGTTTCGCCGTACTGGTACTCGTAGCGTAGGCGGTTGCGAGCGTTCCGGAAGCCCCAGTAGCGGTTCCAGGTACCAATGCGTTTCCCGTTCTCAAACTGCCCATCCCACTCCAGCTGGCCGTTCTCATTGTAGCGCACATAATCGCCTTCCAGCTTTCCATTCACAAACGGTATTACCTCTTTTACCTGCTTTTGCGCCCCATCATAATAGGTCACGTTGGCGTCGCGTGGGAAACCCATCTCGTAGTGGGTTTTGGTGAGCAGAATGTTCTCCCGGTTAAAGGTTTCCCAGCGCAGATGCCTGGTTCCAATGGCGTAGTACCCGGTTTCCACTACTTTGCCTCCCTCCGTCTTTTTATAAGGGCCATGCAGCACCTTATACTGGTTGCCATCAATCTCTCCGGTAGCCTTGATAATCCGACGCTTCTTGGGGTCATAGACGTAGCGGGCCGGCGCATACGGATTGGGCTGCTGGAAGCTGCGCAGATAATAGAACGTTTCGATTCGTTGGTTTTTGCCCTTGCCACCTGACTTCACATAGCCCTTTTTAATCCGCTCACCCAGAAAGATATTTTTCTTCTTTTTGGGTTTGCGCTGCGCTGCCTTTTCTTTCTCCTTGGCGGCCCGCTCCTGCTCTTTGGTAAGCGTAGTGCGCTTGGCTATCAGTGAAGGAGCTGCAGTTGTGTCGGAGGTAGTGGTCAGCGAGTCTGTGCCCAAGGCTAGGCCACCAGCATTGGACTTACTATTGAAGGAAACTGTTTTTTTGGAGCATGCCGCTACCGAAAGGCCAAGGCCTATCAGCAAAAGCAAGTACAGACGGAACAGACGCATGAGATTAACGGACTGAATTCGCAGCATCGAACGTAAACATAGCCATATTTGGTGCCCTTCATGCCAATTCTACCGCGGCCGGCTAGGGGTTGGTCGGTTTCATTAGTTCGGCGTAGGTGATTTGCTGATAGCTCGTAGTGTCCTGGGCCGGAAAGGGGAAATAGCGCGGCGGTAACTGGGCATAGTCGAACACTCCCCAAGTGGCAATGAAGGACTGTGGTTTGCGCAGTGCCCACTCTTTTTCCTGCGGGTTAGGACTAACACAAATGGAGCGGGCCTGGTGGTTGCCTTCCAGTGAAGAAAGCAGCCAAAACTCATACGGAGTACCCCAGGCCATCATTACTGTATCCATCGGGATGCCCTGCTCAGGTATAATCAGCTTTCGATTAGGCAGATGCTCGCTGCGCTGCATTACGCGCCGTGCCCACGCAATACGGTTGGTGTAGGGGGAGTGCGCCAGGCCTATGCTTGTTACGCGCATTGCTACCACTAGTACCACGGCCGCCACCGCCCAACGGCCAGGAATACCCGGGAGCACGTCGAAGGCCAAAGGCACGGCCACAAATACAGTTAAGGGCAACAGCAGGTTTTCCATGTAAAACTGCTCCTCTTGTCCGCCGGGGTAGGAAGCTGTTACTAAAACAGCAAAGGCCAAAAACCCTCCTCCTGTTAGCAAGAGTTTCAGCCAGCTACGCTCCCAGCTGTAATACCCCATCACTGCCAGCAGCCCTACTACCAGCACGTAATAATCGTGCAGTAGCCAACCTATAAATCTGCGAAAAGAAACGGTGCTGAAGTAGTTAGGAAATAACGCCAACAGCTGCTCGTTCCGCTTCATGTTTTCAGTATCGTAAGCGGTATGAAAAACCTTGTTTTTGATGTACGTCAATACTAAAAAAGCCACTAGCAGCCAGATATGACTGATTCGGCCTTCTCTGTTACGGAGCACAAAGAAGGCACAGCAAAAGCTGAAGGGGATAAAAATGATAGGATGGAAAAAGCACACTGTTACCAGGCCTAGCACTAGTACTGGCGTGCCCCAGCTCGGTATTTTATCACTGAGCCAGCGTTGGTAAATAGCCAAAAAGAGCACCATAAAGGCTAGCCCCTGCTGTAGCTCCGACTGAGCCCAGTAGAAGGTGTGCGTAACCATAAGCGTGCTCAGCATCAGTACTACCGCAGCCCAGCGCTCTGCCCGGCAAACCCACACACAGAACGCAAACACAAACGCATACCACCCTACAAAAGCCAGCGAGTATAAAACAGCTACGCTCTGAAGCCCCAGGCCCATACGGCTGGCCACCAGCGGTACTAGCTGGGTAATGGCAGCCCCAAAGCGAAAGTTCTGGATAGTGAGGTTATTCTCCTGTAGAATAGTGAATAGGTGGAATGATAAATCGACGAAGGCGACCCGCTCTTTATAGAATAGCACCGCGAGTACTGCCAGGCCAATATATGTGGCTATACCAGTCCAGGTAATAGTTTTCCGCAGCCCTGCGGAATAGGATAAGCGCTCAATCATGTGAAAAAAACAATCAGGATGCCACTCTACGTGATGGCGGCCCAAGTTACTATTTTCCGTGTGCTGCCTTACAACGCAAAGGGCCCTGACTATAGTAGCCAGAGCCCTTGTACTGTTTTAAACTATTAAGACTTTTTTAGACTATTCAGCAGCCAGTAAATCAGCGCTACGCTTCACAAAGGCGGTTAACGCCTCTCCTTTCAGCATACCTTGCGCCAGCAGCGCGAGGTCGTAGGCTTGCCGGGCCAGCTTGCTGCCGGCTTCTCCTTCAGCTTTCAGCACGCGCTGGGCAATGGGATGGTTGGCGTTTACGCTCACCGTGTAGCTATCGGGCAGGTTGCCGAACATCTGCATGCCGCCGCCACCGCCAGTGCGCTGCATGTCTTTCATGCGGCGCATGAACTCAGGCAAGGTAATAATAACCGGCGCATCCTGAGGCGAGAGCGCCTCTACCTGCACGTGCATGTGCTCGTTGCTAATGGCGCCTTTGTAAAGCTCCTGCAGCTTGGTTTTGTCGTCGTCGCTGAGTACACTTTCCTGCTGCTCCTCTTTCTCGATGAGCTTGCCAACGGTGTCGGCATCAACGCGCTTAAAGGTGGTTTTCTCTAGCTTTTGCTCCAATTGGCCAATGAAGTGCGAGTCAAGCACAGCATCCAGTTTCAGCACGTCGTAGCCCCGGTCTTGAGCGGCTTGCACAAAAGCGTGCTGCGCCTCCGCGTCGGTGGTGTATAGTACTACCGTCTGGTCGTTCTTGTCTTTCTGGTTGGCCTGCACATGCTCCTGATACTCCGCCAGGGTGAAGTATTTGCCGGCTACGTTCTGTACCAGCGCAAAATCCTTGGCCTTCTCGTAGAACTTCTCGTCGGAGAGCATGCCATACTTCACGAACAGGCCGATATCGGACCATTTCTCCTCAAAGCCTGCGCGGTCTTTGCGGAACAACTCGGCCAGCTTGTCGGCTACCTTCTTGGTGATGTAGGTGTTAATTTTCTTTACGGCCGCATCAGCCTGCAAGAAGCTGCGCGACACGTTCAGCGGAATATCAGGCGAATCAATAACGCCGTGGAGCAGCATCAGGAACTCGGGCACTACGTCTTTCACCTCATCGGTGATAAACACCTGACGCGAGTACAGCTGGATTTTGTTGCGCTGGAACTGCAGCTCATCTTTTACCTTCGGGAAGTACAGGATACCCGTCAGGTTGAAGGGGTAGTCTACGTTGAGGTGAATCCAGAATAGGGGCTCATCCATCGACATTGGATACAGCTCATGGTAGAACTTCTTGTAATCCTCGTCGGTCAGCTCTGAGGGCTGCTTTGTCCAGATGGGCGCCGTTTGGTTGATTACTTCGCCCTCAAACTCAATTTCGATGGGCAGGAACTTGCAGTACTTGGTAAGGATGGTGCGCAAGCGGGCCGCTTCCAGAAACTCGTCCGAGTCTTCGGCTACGTGCAAGACTACATCAGTACCGCGGTCGGCTTTGTCAGCAGTTTCGAGCGTAAACTCCGTGCTACCGTCACAAGTCCAGTGAGCCGCCTCAGTACCCTCCTGGTAGCTCTTGGAGAAGATTTCTACCTCGCTGGCTACCATAAACGCCGAGTAGAAGCCCATACCAAACTTACCGATAATCTGGTCTTTAGTAGCGGCATCCTGCTCCTTGTACTTCTCTACAAACTCAGAAGCCCCGGAGAAAGCAATCTGGTTGATGTACTTCTTGATTTCTTCGCCCGTCATGCCCAGGCCGCGGTCGGAGATGGTAATGGTACGCGCCTCCTTGTCTACGCTCACCTTTACTTTCAGCTCACCTAGCTCGCCTTTAAACTCACCCAGCTGGCCTAGGCTCTTCAGCTTCTGTGTGGCGTCAACGGCATTGCTGACCAATTCCCGCAGGAAGATTTCGTGGTCAGAATACAGAAATTTCTTGATGATGGGGAAGATATTCTCGGTATGAATCGAGATGCTGCCTTTCTCTTGCATAGTGCGTTGGAAAAGAGGAGTTAAAAACAGGAATGCAGACGAAATGCCAGCCGGTAAACATACCAGCAAGCAAAAGCTCCGGCTTCAAACCATATTCCATTTCCACTGCGGCTGCCAGTTTGACAGCGCTTTTCTTTCCGTATTGTGCTCTTTCCGCCATCGTTTGCCAGGGCCGTGGCCTAGTGGCCTACCTCCCACAGCTCGCGCATAGCATTACGGTAAATGCGCTGTGCAGGAGGCAAGGCCGCTTGCCACTCATATTCTAAACTCTCAACCAGATGTGTAGTAGAGCGGGTCAGCCAATCAAGCGCCGCTGAGGAATCAGAAAAAAACTGAAACTTGATCTTGGCATAGCGTTGCCCTTCACTCAGGATATTCTCTATTACGAGCTGGTTGTGGAGACTAAGAGGTTGAATGAGCGCCAACTGCTCTACGCCCATAACCAAGAACTGCTCCAGCCACACGTCGCTGAGCCAGGCTTGTTCAGCCAGACCCAGTAGAGGCATAGTACTACTATCAACCAACCAATGTGTAATTTGATTATCTCGAGATATTACCAGAAGCTGTTCCAATGCTTGGCTAAAATCTGCAAAATTTAGTGCACCTCGCCATTCACACCGCAACAAGCGATACTGTGGAAAAATCTGCACAAACAAGGAATTAACTACGCACATCATAGCATTTGACCACTAAGTAGACCGACTAATCGGCTCAGTATAGTGACAAAACTACAATATTGATTTATTAGATCAATTCAATTATCTATCAATCTTCCAAACACTCATGTAATATTCACACATCTTCGCTCAGTACCAAGACCTAAGCAAGATTGCTGCTTGCTTTACTGGGCGCAGTGGCCTGTTTGCAATAGGTAGTACAGCGGAAACGCTACCCTTAACAGATACAGCTTGGGTTTCGTGAACAGCAGGGTTGGTTGCAGTCCTATTCGTCAGGCGGTAGCTGAAGTTTGCTGGGCGATATAAGAACGATTTTCGCGTAGTGCCACTCATACAAATAGCACCTCGGCATGATCTGGGTCGGATGATTTTGAGGAAGGGCGCAACATGGCGGCTAAGCGACGCAACAAATCAGCTGTGATGGTTTTCATAGTGGCTCTATTTACTGACGAGGAACAGCACAAAGGTCTGACAGCTATATTGTCTGCAGGTTGTCAGGGGGTTATGCTTTCGTGAATCAGCTGATGCTTTTTAATGCTGAACAGTAGGTTCACAAATATTTCCTCCTACATTTGTCGCTCAGCTGATACAATGTTGCAAATGCGTACCCTTCGGTCTCGTCTGGCTCTTGTGCTGCTCCTGTGCTTTGCGCGGGTGCTGCTGCCTGATGCGTGGGTACTGGCTTTGCACACCCACGAGCACACCACCGAGGAGCCTACGCAATCGGTGAAGTGGCCTAAGGGCAAAGCGCTGCTTTCGGCCAAGCACCAGCACTGTGATGTTGATCAGTTTTTCAAGGAAGCTTTCCAAACCCCAGAGCCGCTGGTCCTGCCGGTTGAGCTTTCCAGCTACTCTTCAGTAGCAGCAGCAAGTACGCTGCCCGCGGGCGTGGCCGCTTTCACCCCAACTACTGGCCTACGCGGCCCGCCTAGCCTAAGCTAAACTTGCAGTAGGCCACTTGTAGCCACGCCTGCCTCCTGAAGTGAGGCCTTAGTAGGCGTGCACCCTGTAGAGGAATTACGCCTTTCCCTTACCTCCCGTCGGGACTGCTACACTGGCCAGTTTAGTGTTGAGGCGTCTCCCCTTTCTGTATGCTTTTCCGTGTTCCGGGCGCTCCGGACCGGTTTAGGTGCGTGTGGCTGTTGCTCCTGCTGTGGAGCACGGCTACGGTAGCCCTAGGCCAGTCGGGTACCTGTGCCCTGTCGCTGAGCGGCCGCATTTCCGACCACGAGAGTCGGGGGTCGCTGGCCAGCGCGACGGTGGTGGTGCTGGAAACCCAGCAGGCCACCCAAACTGAGGCCGATGGCCATTACCATTTTGAGTTATGCCCTGGCACGTACCACGTGCAGGTATCCTTCGTGGGCTTTACCCCCGAAACTGCCGAGGTGCGCCTAGGGCCCGCCGTGGTGCGCGACTTTAAGCTGCACCCCGATGCTATCCTGTTGCAAGGCGCGACGGTAAACGGGCAGCACGTAGAGGCCCCTACCCTGCAAGCCACCGCCACGCTGAGCGAGCAGGCCCTGCAGCAAACGCGGGGGCAAACGCTGGGCGAAGCGCTGCAGAAAGTAACTGGTGTAACGGCTATCCAAACCGGTCCGAGCATCTTCAAGCCCATGATTCACGGGCTGCACTCCAACCGCGTAACCATTCTCAATAATGGCGTGCGGCAAGAAGGGCAGCAGTGGGGCCAGGAGCACGGACCAGAAATAGACCCGTTTATTGCCTCTAAACTTACCGTAGTGAAGGGCGCCGCCAGCGTCCGGTACGGCTCCGATGCCATTGGCGGCGTGGTGCTGGTGCAGCCCAAAGCCCTGCGCGACTCAGCGGGCACAGGCGGGGAGCTCAACCTGGTAGGTATGAGCAACAATGGCCTGGGCGCAGCTTCGGGCACCATAGAGGGAAACCTGGCCAAGCTGCCGGCCCTGAGCTGGCGGGTGCAGGGCACGGCCAAGCGCGCCGGCACTATGCGGGCGCCCGGCTACTACCTGAAAAACTCTGGTTTTGAGGAGTATGACTACTCCGGGGCCGTGGGCTGGCGCAAGGCCACCTATGGCCTGGAAGTGTTCTACAGCCAGTTCAGCACGAAGCTGGGCATTCTGCCGGCGGCACACGCGGAAAGTCCCTCCGACTTATCAGCCGCCATTGCCCGGCCTAGGCCACTGGAAACCACGAGTTTCAACTACTATATCAACCGAGCCTATCAGCAGGTAAGCCATGAGCTACTGAAGCTGACGGGCTTTGTAAAAACCGGCTCGGTGGGGCGCCTGACGGCTACTCTAGGCCAGCAGACGGACTTCCGCGACGAGTATGACCTGTACTCGGCCCGCAATGCGGAGCGGGCGGCGCTGAACCGGCCCGCGCTGAGCTACTCCAACCGCACCACCACGGGGGAGCTGGTCTGGGAGCACAAGCCCCTGGGCCACTTCACGGGTAGCGTGGGGCTGGCCGGCACCTACCAGCTCAACCGCTACGCCGATGGTACAAAGGGCTTTATCCCCTTCTACAACAACTACGTGGCAGGCGCCTTTGCCATTGAGCGCTGGCAGCAGGGCAAGTGGCAGCTGGAGGGTGGCCTACGCGCCGACTACCGCCACCTACAAACCCGCCGCGGCACCCGTAACGCCCAAGGCGTGTACTACGTGGACCGGCGCGAGTTCAGCTACGTGACACCTGCCGCCTCGCTGGACGCTATGTATGACCCAGCGGCTCACCTTACGCTTAGCCTGACCACCAGCCTCACCCAGCGGGCGCCTGCTCCCAACGAGCGGTTCAGTGATGGCGTGCACAACGCCCAATATGAGCTAGGCTACGACCTGGTACCGGGCAATGGGGCACTACGCCCCGAAACGGCCTACCACACGGCGCTAACGGCCAACTGGCACGATAACCCGCGTCTCAATGGGGAAGTGACGGTGTATCAGACCGCCATCAACGGCTTCATCTATCAGCAGCCCATTCTGCCGCCGGTCATCAACATCCGGGGCACGCTCATCAGCTGGCAGTACTACCAGACCAACGCTACCCTGCGCGGCCTCGATATAGGCCTAACCTACCGCCTGGCGCCCCAGTGGCAACTGGCGGGCAAAGCCTCCGTGGTGCGTGGCCGTGATACCAAGGCCGACCAGTGGCAGGTGTTTATGCCCGCCGACCGGGCGGAGCTCTCAGTGCGCTACGAGGCGCCCGATGGCAATGGCCGCCTCACCGGGCGCTATGTGAATCTGGGCGGCTATGCCGTAGCCCGCCAAACCCGCGTGCCCGACAACTACGCAGCCAAAGATTATGCCCTGCCGCCGGCTGGCTACGCCTTGCTAGGTCTGGAAACCGGAGCCACTGTGCACTGGGGACGTCTGCCACTGGAGGTGAGTGTGGCGGGCTCCAACCTGCTCAACCAGCGCTACCGCGACTACCTCAACCGCTACCGCTACTTCGCCAACGAAATGGGCCGCAACGTGACGCTTCGCGTGCGGGTGCCCCTGGAGTTTGGGCATAAGCGGCAGTAGCCCATCCTTTCAATTTCATCCATTTACCTTATTCCTTTCCTTTTCATGCAGAATCCTGTCTTCCTCCGCCCTACCTTCTTGGCCTTGCTGGCTTCGGCCACTGTTTTCTCGGCTTGTAAAAAAGATAACGAGGACCCGACGCCCGACGACGATAACGAGCAAATCACGACGGTAACCTATACTCTGACGCCTCAGGGTGGTGGCACGCCTCTCACTATTCAGTACCGCGATGCTGATGGCGACGGTGGGCAGCCTGGCGTTATCACGCCCGCCACGCTGGTGCTGGCGCCTAACACCACCTACACCGGCAGCCTAACCCTGCTCGACGAAACCAAAACCCCAGCGGAAAACACTACCGCTGAGATTTTGGAGAAGGGCGATGAGCACCTGTTCGTCTTTACCCCCAGCAACGTAAACCTGACCATCACGGCCACCGACAAGGACAAGAACAACCTCCCGATAGGCTTAGCCACTCAGGCCGTAACGGGCACCGCTAATGCTACCGGTACCACCGGCAGTCTGAAAGTGGTGCTGCGCCACCAGCCCGGTGCCAAGAACGGCACGGCCACTCCCGGCAGCACCGATGTGGAGGTAAACTTCCCCACGGTAGTACGCTAGGCCACTTGCTGTCAAATACTTAGAAGGAGCCAGCTGCAAACGGCTTCTTCACCCATTTTTCTCCCTGTTTGGTTGTGGAGAATTGTTGGGAAGGCACCGGCCATTGGTCGGTGCTTTCTTTGGTTTTGCGCCTTGGTGCAGCCTTCCTACCTCATCCTTCGTTCATTGGCTTCCGCGTAAATTGCCCTTCATGTCTCGATTTCTCCTCACAACCGGTTTTCTGCTGCTAACTGGCGGTGTACTTGCCCAAACTACTGCTCCTGCCCCTGGCCGTCTGGGGCGTACTTCTGCTGCGGCAGCACCGGTCAGAGGCCGGGTAACCGATGCCGCCTCCGGGGAAGCCCTACCAGGCGCCACCATCGTTTTTCCTGATCTGCGGCAGGCTACGTCGGCAGATGCCGACGGCAACTTTCAGTTTGCCAACCTGCCCAAGGGGCGGTTTCTAATGCAGGTGCGCTTTGTGGGCTTCACTACCGTGGCCCGCACCGTAGATACCAGCACCGGGCAGCCGCTGGAAGTAGCCCTTACGCCCGCCGAGACCGAGATTGGACAGGTGGTGGTAACGGGCGTGTCGGCCAGCACGGAAATGCGCCGCTCGCCCATCCCAACCAGCATCATCGACCAGACGCGCCTGCGCCAGACCGCCGCTACCAATGCCGTGGATGCCATTGCGCACACGCCGGGCCTCAACCAGATTACAACGGGGGCAGCCATCAGCAAGCCGGTTATTCGGGGCTTAAGCTCTAATCGCGTAATCACGCTCAACAACGGCGCCAAGCAGGAGGGCCAGCAGTGGGGCGATGAGCACGGCATCGAGATTGACGAGTTTAGCATTGACCGGGCGGAGGTAATCAAAGGCCCCGGCTCCTTGCTCTATGGCTCCGATGGCCTGGCTGGCGTCATTAACTTTCTGCCCGCCGACCCCGTGGAGGATGGACGCATCATTGGCTCGGTGGCCGCTAACTACCAGACCAATAACTACCAGCAGGGCTATTCCCTGATGAATGCCGGCAACCTCAACGGCTTCAACTGGCAGGTGCGCGGCTCGGGCAAAGTAGCCGCCGACTACCGCAACCGCTACGATGGCCGCGTCTACAACTCCGGCTTCCGGGAGCTGAACAGCAACGGCTACGTGGGCCTCAACAAAAGCTGGGGCTACTCCCACTTCACCTATAACAGCTTCAATCAGATCTTAGGCCTCATTGAGGGCGAGCGAGATTCTACCTCGGGCCGCTTTCTGCGCACTAACGGCTTCGGCGACACTGAAATAGTGACTGGCCGCGGCTTCTCGGGCTACGGCCTAGATGTGCCCCGCCAGCAGATCAACCACCTGCGCATCGGCACCGATAACAACTTCATACTGGGCCAGCACCGGCTAACGGTAAACGTGGGGTGGCAGCAGAACCTGCGCCGGGAGTTCGGCAACCCGCGTTATTACTACGAGCAGTCGTTGTTTTTTCAGTTGCGCACCGTGGACTATGCCGTGCGCTGGTTTCTGCCCGAAATGAAGGGCTGGAATACCACCTTGGGAGTGAGCGGCATGCAGCAGCAAAACCAGAACAAGGGCGTAGAATTCCTGATTCCGGCATATAAGCTGCTTGATGGGGGCCTGTTCGGTGTTACGAAGAAGTCGTTTGGCAAGCTGGATCTGAGTGGTGGCCTACGCTACGATATTCGCCACATCACCGCCGATGCCCTGTACCTGAACGAAGACGAGGAGCCAGTGCCCGCTGGCCAGGGTGAGGCTAAATTTACGGGCTTCAAGAGTACCTTCCGCAACGTGAGCGGCAGCGTGGGCGGGGCCTACAATATCAATGATAAGTGGCTGATTAAAGCTAACGTGGCCCGCGGTTTCCGGGCGCCAAATATTGCCGAGCTGGGCTCAAACGGCGTGCACGAAGGCACCACGCGCTACGAGGTAGGTGAGCCAAACCTCAAAGCCGAAACCAGCTTTCAGCTAGATGGGGGCGTGAGCTACACCGCCGACCACGTAAGCCTCTCGGTAGACGCCTTCCGCAACCGCATCAGCAACTACATTTTCCCGCGCCGCCTTGCTAACGCCGCCGGCGAAGACTCCATTGCCGTAACCGGCGACCGACTGTTCCGCTACGGGCAGGGCGATGCGCGGCTGGCGGGCGGCGAGGTGAGCATCGACCTGCACCCTCACCCCCTCGACTGGCTGCACTTCGAGAACTCCTTCTCTATGGTGCGGGCCATTCAGTTTGACCAGCCCGAGGGCCAGCAATACCTGCCCTTTATTCCCGCTGACCGGTTGCAGTCGGAGCTGCGGGTGAACTTCCGGAAAGTGGGTAATACGCGCCTACACAACCTGTACGCCCGCGGTGGCGTGGAGCACAACTTCACGCAAAACCGCATCTTCTCCGCCTTCGATACCGAAACCCGTACCCCTGGCTACACGCTGGTGAATGTGGGCGTGGGCACTGAAGTCACCAACAGCCAGGATAAAACGCTGTTTTCGCTGTATCTGGCGGTTAACAACCTGTTTGATGTGGCCTACCAGAACCACCTGAGCCGCCTGAAGTACACGGACGTAAACAACGCTACCGGCCGGGTGGGTGTATATAACATGGGCCGCACGTTAAGCGTGAAGCTGGTAGTACCGCTGAGCTTTAAATAGGCTTCGTAAAAACATACTGAACTGTCATGCTGAGCGCAGCCGAAGCATCTCTACCTCTGGCTAATTACCTGGCCTAGAACATCACCAACAAAGCGGTAGAGATGCTTCGACTCTGCTCAGCATGACGTTCCTTTCAGTTGTAGTCAGTTCAACCGAAAACCAACAACAACGCGCGCCTTCAACTGATTCGCTCTTTGAGTCGTATCACTACTATGGCCCACGACCACTCCGGACACGACCACGCGCATCACCACGGCCCGCCCGCCGATGGTAACTTTAGCCAAGCCTTTAAATGGGGGATTGTAATGAACCTCGTGTTTGTGGCGGGAGAAGTGGCAGGTGGCTTATGGGCCAACTCCGCCGCCCTGCTCTCTGATGCCGGCCACAACCTTTCTGATGTTCTGAGTTTAGCCCTGGCGTGGGCGGCCTCTTTGCTGGCTACGCGCCGGGCCACCGAACGTTATACCTATGGATATAAGGGAGCCACTATTCAGGCGGCACTGCTAAATGCGGCCCTGCTGTACCTGGCATTGGGCTTTATTCTGTGGGAAACCATTGACCACCTGCGTCACCCTGTTCCCGTGAATGGATCCTTGGTGATGCTGCTGGCGGGATTAGGCATTCTGGTGAATGGGTTTACGGCCTGGTTGTTCCGCCGTGGGCAGAAGGGCGACGTGAACGTGCGCGGGGCTTATCTGCACATGCTAACGGATATGCTGGTGTCAGTGGGCGTAGTGGTGGGTGGCGCGCTGGTGTACTTTACGGGGTGGCTTTGGCTTGACCCGGCCATTAGCTTTATTATTCTGGCGGTAGTGGGCATAAGCTCCTGGGGCCTGCTGCGCGAAACCGTGCAGCTCAGTCTGCAGGCTGCCCCCGAAAGTATTGATGTGGCTGAAGTACGGCAGTTCCTGCTCTCCCGCCCCGGCGTTACGCAGGTGCATGACCTGCACATCTGGCCTCTGAGCACCAGCGATACGGCCCTCACGGCCCACTTGGTGCGTCCGGGCGGTGAGAACGGCAACCTGTTCCTGCGCGACCTGCAGCACGACCTGCGGCATGAGTTCAACATCAGCCACTCCACGGTGCAGCTCGAGGATGCGCTGCCGCTGATGGGTGACCACGGCTGCTGCGACGAGCAGGTGGCCTAGCGAGCCGTAGCTGGAAGAGAAGAAGAAAATTGCGTAATCTGCGTTTCGCAATTCCTCTCTACGTTTCATGCAGCCTACCGCTCCTACCTCCCCTCCCAAAACTGCCCGCCTGTTTAGCGCCATTGTGGTAGTAGCCGCCCTCGGCTACTTCGTGGATATCTACGACCTGATTCTGTTCAGCATTGTGCGGGTGCAGAGCCTAAACACTCTTGGCATCACGGCTAAAGATGCCGTTACCAGCCAGGGCCTTTACCTCATCAACATGCAGATGGGCGGCATGCTGCTCGGAGGTATTCTGTGGGGTATTCTGGGTGACAAGCGCGGGCGACTTTCGGTGCTTTTTGGCTCCATCCTGATCTACTCACTAGCTAATATTGCCAATGGCTTTGTGCAGACCTTAGACCAGTACGTGTGGCTGCGCCTGATTGCTGGCATAGGCCTGGCAGGTGAGTTGGGTGCGGGTATCACGCTGGTATCAGAAACGCTATCGAAGGAAAAGCGTGGCTATGGTACCATGATTGTGGCTACTGTGGGCGTATCGGGCGCTATGCTGGCTTACTGGGTAGGTGAGCGGTTCGGCTGGCGCAATGCCTACTTTGTGGGAGGTGGCCTAGGCCTGGCCCTACTGGCCCTGCGGGTGGGCGTGTATGAGTCAGGGATGTTTGAGCAGGCCAAGAAGACCCAGGTAGAGCGCGGCAATTTTTTTGCCCTGTTTACTAATGGCCCACGACTGGTGCGCTACCTTAAGTGCCTCCTGATTGGGGTGCCGCTGTGGTTTGTGGTGGGCATTCTGATTACACTGGCTCCAGAGTTTGGCGAGGCGCTAGGCCTCACGGGCCCCGTAACGGCAGGCCTGGGCGTGTTCTGGAGCTATTTTGGGCTGGTGTTTGGTGATTTTATCAGCGGCAGCCTCAGCCAGCTGCTGCGGAGCCGTACTCGGGCACTGCAGCTGTTTCTGGCCTTCTGCGCTATTATGGTGGCCGTGTATTTGTTCGCTCTGCGCGGGGCTTCGCCTACGGCTTTTTACACTGTATGCTTCATACTAGGCGTTTCAGTGGGCTTCTGGGCGTTGTTCGTGACGGTGGCCGCTGAGCAGTTTGGCACCAACCTGCGGGCCACTGTGGCTACTACAGCCCCTAACTTTGCCCGCGGCTCAGTGGTGGCCCTAGTGCCCATTTTTAATGGAGTAGCCGTGGCCCTGGGTACCCCCGATGGCCCCAACCGCATTGCCAGCGGCGCTGTTGTAGGTGGCATCTCGTTGCTGATAGCTTTCTGGGCCGTAAGTACGCTGCCCGAAACCTTCGGTAAAGACCTCGACTACGTGGAAGAGTAGCCCCCAAGAACAAAGCTAAACTATTGTTTTTCAGACGTGTATGAGGAGGGAGTTTTTCCTCATCCTCCATGAAATGTTTCCTATTAGGCGCTGCCTTTGCCTTGGCAGCTCTCAGCAGTCATCCCCTTCAAGCACAAATAGTTGACTCTGCGCAGGTGCGCCGGCAACAACAGCAACAACGTACCGCCGATGCCAAGGCTGCGCTGGATGCGCAAAAGCAACAAAGTGCCTCTACGCGCAGTAGCGTAGACCAAAGCAAATCTCAGCTCAAGAACCAGGAAAACGCGATGCGCGAGCAGAAGCGGCAGCTGAAAGAGCAAAAAATGGAGCTTCGGCGCCAGCAGGATGCGGCGAAAGAGGCTCGGCGCCAGGAAAGCATTGCCAAGCAAGCAGTGCGCGCTGAAAAGCAAAAAGCTCGCGACGCAAAAAAAGCCGGTAACATGTAGGCCTGTTGTGCGCTCACCCTATTTACTTACCGAAAACTCCAGCCGCAAGCTGGAGTTTTTTCGTACCCTTTTCCAATCAGTTTTACTATACCCCAGCCCCCATGGCCAACCAGCCAACCAAAAATACGCCCATGCTGTATCCGTGGCACCACTTTGTGCTGCTGCCGGCCATGCTCATCCTCTCTATCTACAGCGTACGGCGCTACCTTGCCGTAGCCGGCGACGACTCTGAGGATTCCCGGCTGTGGTTTACCCTTATGGCCTTGGCAGTAGTGAGCTTTGGCGTACTGGTAATGCTACGCCAGCACTACGCCCTACAGCTCCAAGACCGGCTTATTCGGCTGGAGGTGCGCCAGCGCTACTTTGAAGTTACCGGCCAGAGCCTACGCCCCCTCGAAGAACAGCTCACGCTAAAACAGATTCTTTCCCTGCGCTTTGCCGGTGATGCTGAGCTGCCAGCCCTAGTGCAGGCGGCCATCCGGGAGAAGCTGGCTCCCAAGGATATTCAGGCCCGCATTCAGGAGTTTCACTTCGACCACCTACGAGTTTGAGCAGAAATACCCGGAATAGGTGGTTGAAACGGACATTTCATCGGCGAACTTTGTTTCTGCTTTTGTGCTTGTACGCACTACATCTGCTTTTTTACGGGCGACTTTCTGAGTTGCCACTTCACTCTGCCTCATGATTCTGTACAACGTCACCACCAGCCTCGACCCGGAAATTGCCGACCAGTGGGTGGCCTACATGCGCGAAACGCACATGCCGGATGTTATGGATACCGGCTTTTTTCTGAAAAGCCAACTATGCCGCCTGCTCAATGAAGAGGATGACGGCATCACGTACGCCGCTCAATACTACTGCGTAAGTTTAGAGCAACTAGAAGAGTACCAGCGCCTGGCCGCCCCAGCCCTGCGCGATGAAATTGAAAAGCACTTCGGCGGCCGCTACGCCTCTTTCCGCACCATGCTGGAAGTAGTTGACTAGCGGTGAGCTAGTGATTTAGTGCCTGCGTGATTCAGCTTTGTTGCCTAGGCCGGTCGTCATGGCGAAGACACAGGACGAAGCAATATTTCCTCGTCGCCAGTATTGCATCTGAAGAAACTCAAAAGCCCTTATTTCCCGTGTGGAAGTAAGGGCTTTCTGATAGGTCAACGCTCAACGAAGGGTAAGGAAGGATTGCTTCGTCCTGTGTCTTCGCTATGATGACCGGCCTAGGCAGCTTCCCTTACTCCTTTACCACTTCACACTCGTAGGCCTGCAGCTGCTCAATGGTCAGGTTGCCGTTGTGCCACTCGGGGTCGAGGTTGGCGCCTATTTTCTTGTAGAAGCCAATGGCGGGCTCGTTCCATTCCAGCACCTGCCACTTCATGCGGTTGGCGCCGGTGTGGCGAGCTTCGGCCACCACGGCATCGAAGAGGCGCTTACCGATGCCGGTGCCGCGCAGCTCTTCCGTTACTACCAGATCCTCGAGGTAGAGCATACGGCCCTTCCAGGTAGAGTAGCCTGTGTAGTAAAGCGCAATACCCTGGATTTTGCCTTCCTGCTCCGCTACAAAGAACTTAAAGATGGCATCGGGCCCGAAGCCGTCGCGCTGCATGTCTTCCAGCGTGTTCGTGACTTCATCAGGGGCACGCTCGTACACGGCCAGCTCCTGAATGAGGGCTAATACCTGGGGCAAATCGGCCTCCCGGCCGCGGCGGATGGTGATAGTTGACATAGGTACAAATGTAGTGGCCTAGGCCACTTTTCATACCTCAGCAGTAAGGATAGGCCCCCTGGAAAAGAAATGCCCCTCCGCTTACTAAGCAGAGGGGCACTAACCTATACAGCCAAGGCTGGAATTACATTACGGGCTGCATCTTTTTGATGTCTTCCGTCGCGTTAACCGCGTTGATTTCGCGCGTCGCAGGATTTTCAACTGCTGTTTTGCCACCCGTAGTATCAGGAGCGGCCGGAATGGGGGGCAGTGGCTGATCCACGATATCCTCATCCGACTTAATATCGGGGTTACTGCAAGATGTTACGGACAGCGTCATCGAGGCGGCCAGCAGACCGAACAGGAGCGTTTTTTTCATATCTGAAAGCAAAAGAACAGAGGCAATTACGGCAGTTGCGGCCGCGAAGATACGTTGAGAAATGTGAGTTTTACGTGTTGCTCCGCTAATGCAGCCAGAGTATTGGCCGTAATTCGCTCTGAGCCCCCGAAAAACCCGTTATTTCTTGTAGGGGTTTACCCCCATGTTCTGATAGGCAAAGGCCCAGACATCAGCCCACTCGTCAATTTGCAGCTTGGTGCTTTTGCCGGCCCCGTGGCCCGCATTCACATCCACCCGAATCAGCTGGGGCTTAGGGCCTGCATTGGCTGCCTGTAGGGCCGCCGCAAACTTGAAGGAGTGCGCCGGCACCACGCGGTCGTCGTGGTCGGCGGTGGTAATCAGGGTGGCCGGGTAGCTGGTGCCCGGCTTCAGGGTATGCAGAGGCGAGAATTTATAGAGGTTCTGGAACTGGTCGTAGTTATCAGAGGTGCCATACTCGGGGGCCCAGTTCCAGCCGATGGTGAACTTCTGGTAGCGCAGCATGTCCATTACGCCCACCGCCGGGAAGGCCACGCCACACAGGTCGGGGCGCTGGGTCATGGTGGCGCCCACCAGTAGGCCCCCGTTCGAGCCCCCGGCCATGGCCAGTTTCTCGGTGGTGGTGTAGCCCTGCACCTTGAGGTACTCAGCGGCGGCAATAAAGTCGTCGAATACGTTTTGCTTGTTGGGCGTCATGCCGGCTTTGTGCCAGGCCTCGCCGTACTCGCCGCCGCCCCGCAGGTTCGGAATGGCCAGGATGCCGCCGTTTTCCAGCCACAGCATACGGGCCACGCTGAAGCTTGGCGTCAGGGAGATGTTAAAGCCGCCGTAGGCGTAGAGGTAAGTGGGGTTCTTGCCGTCCAGCTTCAGGCCTTTTTTGTGCGTGATAAACATCGGGATCTTGGTGCCGTCCTTGCTGGAGTAGAACACCTGCGTGGTCACGTAGTCATCAGGCTTCACATCTACCGTCGGGGCCCGGAATACGGTGCTGGTATTTGTGGCCAGGTCATACTTATAGATGGTGGTGGGGTAGGTAAACGAGGTGAAGGCGTAGTACACTGTTTTGGAATTGCGCTTACCGCCGAAGCCCGAGGCCGTGCCAATAGCGGGCAGGGCCACATCGTGCTTAAACTCTCCTTTCTCAGTATATACCTTCACCAGGCTGCTGGCGTCTTTCAGGTAAGACGCTACCAGGTAGCCGCCCACCTGGTCTACGCCTTCTAGCTTATTCTCGGTCTGAGGCAGCACCTCTTTCCAGTTGGCCTCCTGGGGCTTCTTGGGGTCGATGAGCACGACGCGGTAACGGGGAGCCTTGTAATTGGTATGCACCAGCAGCTTCCCGCCCACGTTGCCCACTACCGAGTTGTTGTACTCGTAGCTGCTAATGAGAGGCGTGAAGGTGTTGGCCTGCTTGGGGTCAGTGAGGTCGCGCACCGAGAGGCGGTTACCGTCGGCTTTACCATCGGTGAGGTAGAGCACCAGAAAGCGCTCATCCTCGGTGGTGCCCACGGTGCGGAAGCCCAGGGCCATTTTGGGGTCCTCGTACACCAGCTTATCGGTGCTCTGAGGCTTGCCGAGCTGGTGGTAGTACACTTTGTGGTACTCGTTTTTGCCGGATAGCTGGTTCTGCCCGGCTTTGGGGGCATCGTAACGGCTGTAGAAGAAGCCGTCTTTGTACCAGGCCGCGCCCGATACTTTCACCCACTGCAGCTCATCGGTGAGGGGCTGCCGGGTTTTCAGGTCGAGCACCTTCATCTTCTGCCAGTCAGAGCCGCCGCCACTAGTGGCGTAGGCCAGGTAACGGTGGTCGTTGGAAAAGTAGGTACCGGCCAGGGCCGTGGTACCGTCGGCGGAGAACTTGTTGGGGTCCAGCAGCACGTCGGGCTGGCCCTCCTGTCCATCTTGCTGGGTATAGAGCACGGCCTGATTCTGAAGGCCATCGTTCTTGCTGAAGTAAAGCTGCTCACCCTCCTGCTGCGGAATGCCAAACCGCTCGTAATTCCAGATTTTAGTGAGCCGCTCCCGAATTTTATCCCGAAACTTTATTTGCTCGAGGTAACCAAACGTCACCTTGTTTTCGGCCTCAACCCACGCCTTAGTTTCGGGCGAGTCGAGGTCTTCGAGCCAGCGGTATGGGTCGGCCACAGTGGTGCCGAAGTAGTCGTCTTTATGGTCGACTTTCTTGGTTTGCGGGTATTGCACAGGAGAGGAAGTAGAAGTGGTAGCAGCACCAGCAGCTTTTGTAGCCGGCCCCGAAGATGCTGGTGCACTTGGCTGCGCCGAGCGACAGGAGGCCAGTGCTGCCAGCGCGAGTACAGGAATAGTAAGTTTTTGCATAGGTTAGGAATACGGGAGAAGTGCCGAAGTTAAACGAGAACTTCAGGAGATATAACAGGCCTAGGGGGCAAACAGGTTTGGCAACGCCCCTTATTGCATGCGCCCCACCTTCGGAATTACCTGAATCAGGAAGCGTTTGTTGTCGCCCTCGCGGCGGCCCTGGTAGCGGCCCGTACCGTAGAAGCCACTGCCGCCAATGATGAGCTCTATGCTGCGGTCCTGGCTGAAATTGATGCCATTCTGCCGCCAGAAGTTCAGCAGGTTCAGGGCGCGGCGGTAGCTGAGCTGGTAGGTGGTTTGCTCTTCAGCCGCATTGCGCGGGTCTCCTTGGGGGTAACGGGCGGCCATGCCCTCCACAATCACGAGGTAGCGCACGGGCTGGTCGGTCTTGATGCTTTTGAGGACTGAGCGCAAGGTGCGGCCGGCTTGCAGCAAGGCAGGCTTGTAGGCTTCTTGTATCTCGTCGCGGCCGGCTTTGAACTGCACGGGTACTAGTAACTCGTGCCGCTCATTAGTGGGGTCGTACTTAAAGTACTTACCCTCCAGCTTCTGCAGAGAGCGGCGGATTTTGGTTATCTGCTCCAGTTCAATGGCCTTGGCTTTCAGCTCTCCATTGGCCTGCTTCAGCTCTCCTTCCCGGTCCTTAAACAGCTTAAAGCTGTACACAAACAGCACCAGCATCACCACAAACAAAGACGTCATCAGGTCCACGTAGCTGGGCCAGAAGAAGTCGTTGCTTTGGCGTTTATTGGAAGTGGCGTTGTTCATGGAAGGTTATGTTGTAGATCCTCTTCGCTCATCAATATCAGTCCCCAAACCATCATCATCGGCCAAATAACTATCCAGAGAAAGATTAACAATCGGATTAATGATTTAAGCCAATGAGTTTGCTTAGGCTTAGCAATAAGAAAGAAGAACCCAGCAGCAACTGCTACTGCATAAAATAGTGCTACACTAACGTAGGAAAGAATGACTTGAGTGGGCATAGCAAACAACTTCACATTGTCCGCTACTGCGGCTGCACGCCCCCAAATAGCTTATCCATAAACCGCTGGAAACGGTTCTTGGAAGTAGTTTTTACCAGCACCGTATTCAGGTTGGAAAGCTCCGAGAGTAGCTTAGCCTGAATCTGGGAGTCCAGCTCTACTTTGCGCATCAGCTCGCGCTGGGTGGCGGATACGTCGCGGCTGAGGTCGGCTTGTTGCACGTTGAGGTTCTGGAAGGGCTCCAGCTGTTTCAGCAGTTTATCTAAGATGTTGTCGGCATTGAGCTTCTCGAAATACTGCTGCCATTTCTCGTAGGCCAGTTGAGCCTGCCGCTCATTGTAGGCCAGTCGCTGGGTCATCACGTCGGCCAGCGATACGCCGGCTTGGTCGATGTGCTGCTCGGCCCGGTCACGGAGGTTGCGCAGCTCTACTTGGTGCTTCTGGAAGAAATCCAGCATAAGCTGCACCGAGTTATTGTTGCCCCCGATGTACTGGCCTAGGTCGTTGATGCCCTTCTCAAAGCCGCGCAAACGGTCCAGAATACTGTTCACACTTTCCGCCGACTGGTAGCCCTTAGCCAGCATATCGTTGAGCTTCTGCTGGTAGCCGGTGAAGGCCGCAAACATCTCCGCCGATTCCCGCACTTTCTCAAATACGGCAATGTTGGCGGCGGCCATCTTATCGTAGCCAATAGTATCGAGCCGCTCTAGGAAGTCGCTCTGCACCCGAATGTTCTGGGTCACCTTATCCATCAAGGGGTTAAACAGCTCCACCTGGCCTACAAACTGCTGATTAAAGGCATCAAGCACCGACTTGAGGTTGGTGAGCGAGCTGGCCATGTCGGCGTGCAGCACCGGCAGCAGGCGGGCCTGCAAGAAGGTGTAATACTGGTTCTGCTTGCGGTCGAGCTGCTCCCGGGCCTGGCGCAGCACGCCATTGCCGAGCAGCGTCAGTAATAGGCCTACGAAAGAGCCCGTCATGGCAATAAGTACACCCGTGAGAAACGGCGTCAGGGCGTTCTCATCCGACACCCCGTTGCGGGCAATACCCACCAAACCCAAGATTACCCCCAGGAAGGTACCCAACAGGCCTAGATAAAGCGGCGTGGCTACGTTGGCCTGCACCGAGTTATCCAGCACCTCACTCTGCCGCTCCGAAATGTCTTTCAGAATGCCGAAGTCGGCGGCAGCGCCTTTGTTATGGCGCAGGTAATCGTTAGTATCGAGCAGGATTTCCTGAAACTCCGGGGAGGCGTTTTCGGCCTTGATAAGGTTGGAGGCGAAAGAATCGGGCGGAGCGTCGGCGGCGTAGTCGGGCAGGTCGCGGCCATCGGGTAGCACAATGCGGTGCTCTACGCGCAGGGCCTCTTTTGATGGATAAAGCTGGGCCAGACGCTGGGCATTGGTGCGCGTCCGCAGAAACGTGCGGATCTGCAGGCCCACTACCACGGCCACTACCAGCACTTCAAGAATAATTTCAAGCATAACGCTACGAAGCTACAGCTAAAAGCTAGTTCCCCCCTTGGAAAGGAGAGGCTAGGAGTGGTTGCCTAAAAGGCAGGAATTGAAACATCCCAAAACAACGTCATGCTGAGCTTGCCGAAGCATCTCTACCGAAGCTAATTATATAAAGTTAGCACTGCGGTAGAGATGCTTCGGCAAGCTCAGCATGACGTTGTTTACTATACTTTTTGCCTGACGTGTGAAACGGGTTTTCAGTTACTCAAACCGGATAGCAGCTTTCTGCTCAATCTGCCAGTTGCCTGCCACCTTGCGCAGTACACCTTCCTCTTCCGTCACAATGCGTGTAACGGAACTAGTGGGCTGCTGATATTTACAGGCTTCGCGCAATGAGTATTGTGCACTTTGGATGGCATACGCGTGCACCGCGGGGTTAGAGGTCACGCTGAACGTTGCCAGTTCCGGCCACTGCGGATCCAGATGAATCTCGTAGATGCTGTCGTGCTGAGGTTCGTCGCTGAGGTCGTACTCATTAAACGTACCGTTTACAGGCACCTTTACATAACGCGTTTGCTGCTGGGCAGCAGCCGGAGCCACGGGAGCTGACGCAGGAGCTGCGGGTGCAGCTGGCGTAGGTAACTGAACGGGCGGCACCAGACTCTCAAACTCGTCGCGCGGGGAAGCGGCGGGCGGTCCAGCGGGCACGGCGGGGGGCACGGCTGCTACCTCAGTCATGGGCACGGGGGCTGAGTATACTGGGGCCGCAGGCGCAACAGACTGAGGCTCTGCACGCGGTGCGGGAGCAGGAGCCGCGGGGGTAGGTTGTGCTGTTATCTTTTCCGGGGCTGAAGCTCTTGCACTACCAGGTGCCGCACCAGCCAACTGGCTCCGCATCTTTTTCATTTCTTCTTCCACACGCTGTTGCACCAACATCTCTACCTCACGTTGCTGAGCCGGAGTCAGGCGGTCGGCGGCAGCCGAGCTACCAAGTTTAGAGCCACCTGCCGGGGCATTCTGCAGCGCCAAGATCTCATCGCGGCGCTTATCAATGCGGGCCCCGAGCTCTTTCTGAAATCCATCAATATTGCGGCGTAATAAGTAGTAGAGCACTAAGCTCAGCAATGACATAATCAGCGCCAGTGGCCCGAAGAACTTGTTCATCAGGCTCTCTCCCGCTCCGCTGCTGGTAGTACTAGCAGTGTTAGAGGCCACACCAGCTTCTGCTAGGCCAGCATCCTGCGAGTCAGCAGCCAAGGTATTTTCAGCAGCAGTGGTAGTAGTATCCACCTGCTCGGTAGCCGTTTCCGCGGTGCTTAGGTCGCCGATGGGCGTGCCGTTTTGCACATAGTTGTTCAGGGCCGTTTCCAGCGTAGCCAGGCGCTGCATCCGGGCCGGATTAGCCCGGCGGGCAGGCGAAGCCTTCAGGCGGGTAATGATTTCCGTGGTCAGCTTCTGCAGCCTCGATGAGTTCGAACCGAGGCCCTTATACATCGTTCCCTTGCCTTCCAGGGGCTGGTACAGCGCGCTATACACCCGCTGACTATCGGCCTTGATGCTGGCTTCAAACGCATTCAGCGAGCTACCACACTGCAACTTGCTCTTGAGATTAGAGCGGCCATTGTCATCGTACACGTAGCGAGCCGTGGCACACCAGATCTGTACCTTCTGCTCATCCAGCGTGGGCTGGCCTAGCGGCGTTTGGGCACGGGCGCCTGCTGCTAAAAGCAGTAGGCCAGTAAGCAAAGAAGCAGCGCGACGGGAAAGAGTCATAGGGTGTTAGTTGGGTAGGGGGGCAGGTTAAGAAAGAAAGCTAGTTGGCATCACTCGTATCGATGCGTGAAGCTTACCAGAGTGTCACCATTTATTGTTTGAAGCTTTTGCTTAAAGGCTCGCCTATTAAATGGGCCGAATATATTTCGCCGCGCGACCTCCCTAGTTGCTCCAGGGACTATTTTGGCGATATAATATTCACTGTCTGTGCCCTTAAATATGATGCATCGTTCGTTAGCTCCAGCAGCACTCAGGGTCTCTGACAAGAGTGCATCAGCTAAGCCAAACTCTTGGTCATTAAAATAAAGATGAACATCCGTCATAGGTTCACCCCAAGAGCCTTTTAGGCCAGAAGCGTAGTAGTCTCCTATTAGCTGTTCCTCACCGTATTCATCCCCCCAGAAACAAGCAGATAAAGACAATAATAAGGGCAGTAATAGAAAACTACTATAACGCTTCATAGCCAAAGAGCCTTACGACTGCAACTCGCGGCTCAGGTTGTAGAGGGCCTGCTTCAACGGCAGGAAAAATAAGGTCTCCGGCAGCGTTTCATCGGAAGAAAGCTGACGCTGAAACTGGTGCAGGCCTAGACTTAAGCTATCCTCAATTTCACGCTGCAGAATGTCCTTCACGCGCTGACGGTCCACATCTACACCTACTTCGCGCAGGTAAGGCGCTACTTCGTCGCCTTCGAGCACGAGGGTGAGGTAGTTGCGCACGTTTTCCAGCACGGTGTCTTTCAGGGTAGCATCAACCTGGTTTAGCTTGAGGCGCTGCTGATTGAGCTCGGTGCCTTCTACAGCGCCGCTGTATTTCACCGGCTTGATGCTGTCGTAGTCCGATGTGTTGGTCTTCTCCTCAAAGAGCACACCGCCGTTAGTGGTGGCTTCCTTGGGGTTGTCGGCCAGAATAACCCGAAAGTTATGTGGTGGCTCGGTGCCGGTTACGGCCTGGAAGATGGCTTTCGTAATCTTTTCAATAGCCACCAAGGAGCTGCCACCGGCCAGCAGACGCAAGTAGAGGCTGCCTTTGCCGGAGAAGCAGAGGTAGCGCGGCGTTTTCAGGCCGAGGTGCTTCACTAGCTGCGCAGTGTGGTAGATGATGCTGGTGTAGTGCAGATAGAACAGCACTCGCAGCTGTCGGCCCTTGCCTAGGCCTAGCGCCTGGGTAAAGCGAAGCGCATCATCATACTTAAACAGCAAGCTCGTGACGTCGGCAGAGCCGAAATCGGTATTGCTGAGGGCAGCGCGCAGGTAGCCTTTGTACTCCTGGTTTTGCTCGGAGTCGGGCAGGCTTTCTACGTGACCTACGCCTAAGCGGAGCAGACCGTTTTGCTTAGGTGCTCCCTGCACGCGGGCATACCCGTCGCCCCACAGATCGTCGCCGGCAAAGCGGAACGAGGTGCTGTAGGCCGGCTTCTGGTCGGCGAAGAGCAGCAAGTCGGTGGTACCACCACCGATGTCGATGTTCACCACGTTTTCGTCGCGGTTGGGCACTACCTGGTTGGTGGCGGTGAGGTAGTAGTACGGTGCCACCGATTCGGTGAGGCAGATAGTAGGGCGGCGGGCCTTGAACACCTGCTGGAACGCCTCATCCCACACTTGCTGGAACTGGTTGCGCAGGAAGCCATCGAAGCTCAGCGGGGCAAACCATACCACGCGGGTATCTTCCAGAATACCACCGTGCAGCGCCGCCTTATGGCGGAGCAGCAACAGAATTTCCTTGAAGAAGGCCTCAATGCGCGACACGCCCTGGGGGTCCAGCTCCGCCGACCACTTCAGGTTGGTGATGAAGCGGTTCTGGGGTAGTTCGGCCGTGTTTTCAGTGTTGATGCTAAAGCCGATGTTAATGTTGCTGAGCACTTTGGCCGGCTCGTTGGCAAACGACGTCGTTTCGCACACGGCCGTCCGGATCGGAAACTCATATACCGAGCCGCCTTCACCCACGAACGAGGGTACAAACTCCCGGTTTTGCAGCGTGGCAATGTTGTCCCAGATCTGGCCCGCACCCGTGCGGTAGCGTTGCGCGGCTGATAAGCCGGCATCGGCCACCGGAGCATGTAGCCACTCCACCTGCACATCGGCTTCGCCAATGGTCAGCGGGCGGGGGTGCGCGGTGGGTGAATCGGCGTAAGCAATGTGGGTGTTCGTAGTACCAAAGTCCACCGCGAAGGTGAAGCGGCGGGTACCACGGTCCAGCTCGCGCCAGCGCGGCACGAACAGGCCGCGAGCCGGCTCAGCGCCAATGGTGGCGGGCGGGCAGGTCAGCTCAGCAAGGTCAAAGTGAGTGCCGGTAATTTCATAGTAGGTGCTGCCGGCAGTGGCCATGCTCTTCTGGGTGCGCTCGTAGCGAGTGGCGCGGCGAGCGGCGCCCTGGTCCGTAATCCGCTCCCCGTTCACGAAGAACTGCAGGTCGTAGCGGCGGTTGAGCATGGTAGGTGCGTTGTCGGCATCCACCAGCATTACCTTATAGAGGTCATTAAACTCGGGCTGGTAGCGCACCTTGTAGAACGGGAATACGCCCACGCCCACGGCAGCCTTCACAATGCGGCCCTTTTCTAGAATCTCGCGACCCTGGGCATCCTTCGGGTTCTGCGGATTGGTATAATAGCTGCGCTCGAAGGTGATGAAACGTCCCGCCTGCACCGGCACGCGCAGCTGCACACGCACGTGGCTGAGGTCGATGGTGAAGGTGAGCAACTCGGCCAGCTCATTCTCCGTGAAGTACTCGAAGAAGGCTTGCTTCAGCGGCAGCAGATACGGGAAACGTGCCCGGCCTTGCCCATCGGCGCCATACTGGAACGTGACTTTACCGGTGTGGAAACGCTGGGTGTTCAGCTCGTAGGGCAGTTCTACCAGTGAGTCCTCCAGTAAGTCGCCTACTGTGAGGTACGGGTACTTGAAGCCCTTACCGGGCAGTACGCGGCTTTCCAGCGCTACCTCATCATAGTACGGCACCGGCGTACGGTCGTCCCAGGGCTGGCCGTTGAGGTAGTTGGCGCCGGGCATCGTGAGGTTCGGGCGCAACACTAGTGGCCTAGGCCGGCCGGCAATGGCTTCGCGGGTCGGCTGGATGAACAGGTCGGAGCTGGTTACGGCCGACTGGTCGGCGCGGCCAGGCAGTGGCACGCCTTTCACGCTCACCAGGTTGCCGTGCACATCTACCAGCGCAGGGTAGCGGGCAGCAAACTGTTGCGCCGAACGGTCGCCCTGCATTTGAAGCTGGTTGATTTTGCTACGGTCGAGGCCCGCGTACACGCTGCCGGCAAACTCACGGCGCTGCAGTTGTGGGTAGGCCAGGAACAGCTCGTACACGAACTCCCGGAACTGCGGGTCGCGGTCTTCGAGCAGCACGGTTTGCTTGTCGAAGTAGTGGCCGCGGGCCTGTGGACGCTCCAGGTCCAGAGGCTTTACCTCGGGACCGGTGAAGAGGATGGTTAGCGGCGAGGTGCCACCCAGCAGGCGCGTGCCGCCCGCTAATTCCGGCGACTCATAGTACACCAAATACATGTCGGTGAAGTCGCGGAAGCGCTCATCCTGCATGTACAGCTGTAGGGTTTCGCCCAGCAGGCGCGTGCCCTCCTCCTGCCGCATCCGGCGGATTTCTGCCTCGGCGTTCCAGCGGCGCAGCGTGATTTTGCGGCCGGCTTGGGTGTAGAGGTGGTAGTTATAAAGCAGTTCCAGCAAGTCCCAGAAGTGCGTGGTCAGCTCGTGGTACACCGAGCCGGGGTTGCGCTGCCCTTCGCGGGCGAGGAAGTCGAAAGCCGTTTCAAACAGGTGCATCCGCGCAAAGGGCGTCGGGATGCTCACGGCCAGGTTGCGGGACTTGCCCCCGGCCGGGTCCGTAACGGTATTGATTTCGGTGCTCGTTACCGGCGCCGTTTTCTGCCAGCCCTGAACCTGCTGGGAGCCATTATTATGTAAGCGAAGGACTTTGGCCATGTGCTGCTGAAATCTGTTCTAGAAACTAGTACTAATTCCCCTCCTTAGAAAGGAGGGGTTAGGGGTGGTTGAGTGGCCTAGAGCGTTACCACTGGGGCGTCATGCTGAGCGCAGTCGAAGCATCTCTACCGCTTCGTAAAACGATTAGAGTTACCCTCGGTAGAGATGCTTCGGCAAGCTCAGCATGACGTTCCTTTTGGACGGCATACTGGCCTAGCAAAGCAACTAAACAACATCAGCAACGAGGTCAACCACCACAGCGTCGGCTAAAGCCGCCGCATCCCTTCCTCATCTGAGAAGGGGAGTTTTTGTTCTTACACCACCTTCACCTTCTCCTCAAACGCCTTATCGGTCACATCATAGAACAGCTCCAGCATCTTGCGGAAGCTGTCGGGCTCTTGGATGGACTTTTCGGTTTTGTTGAGGTTGTCGAGGAGGTAGTTGTGGCTGAGACCTTTGTTGAAGAAGTCGTTCCACTTCTTTTCCACGGGCTTGCCGAGGATCATGGCATTGAAGTCGTCGGTCTGCAGGTCGAAGGGACGGAAAGAACGACGGTTCTGGGCCAGCTCCTGCAGCCACTGATCTACGCCGGAGTCGGGGCTGTGCAGGAAGGTGTTCAGCTCCCGGAAGATGGGCTCATTGCGCATGGCGTAGTCCAGCTTCAGGTTATCGGCGTAGGGCGCCTTGTCGGTGGGCAGGTGCTGCTTGTGGTAGCGCGTGAAGTACAGGAACTGCGTGAGCTGCTTGGCAATGATTTCGCGCGACTCATCGGGCAGGTGGCTGAACTGAATTTCCGGCGCATCGGCCTGAAGGCCATACTCATGGAAGTGCGGGCCGCCGGTGCGCAACTCAGTGGGCGAGTAGCGCATGAAGTCCACTATGCTCAGAGCAGCCAGGAGTTCAATTACGTGCGCCTTATTCTTCTGCTGGGTACCGCCGGGCTGGTTCTCGTAAGGCGTATCGGGCGTGTCGGCGAGGTAATACAGCGCGTCGAGGCCTTGCAGGTTGTGCTCGTAGTAGCTGAGCGCCGCCTTGGTTTTCGTCAGGAAGTTGTTGGAGTCGATGACGGCGTTGTCTTCGCTCTGCAGGGCGAAGTAGGGCATCACCGTTACGGCACCAGTGGGTGCGTCGCGCAGGTAGCGGGCGTTGCTAAGGCGGGTGTTGGTGTCCTTCAGATTCTTGAGCATGAGCGGGAAACCCGCCGCACCCGTACCGCCGAAGATGCTCGACACGAAGAACACTCGGTCACCATCCTGGAAGTTATCGGCAAAAAACCGCATTTCGGGGCTTTCCACCAGTTTGTTCAGCACAATGCTGCCCACGTTCGGGGAGCCACGGAAGCCAATGGTCAACGGGCTTTCCAGGTTATCCTGGGTGAAGAGCAAATCCACGAGGCCCTTCGAGTCAACCGACAGGCCATCGTAGCTCAGGTACTGCCGGAAGCTTTGGTTGATACCGCCGAAATCGAAGATGAAGGTATCCTTCACCGAGCCGTTCACGTCCTGCGAAATGCCGCTCAGTGTGCTGATATCAGTTTTGAAGAAGCCTTCCTCGCGGGGGCCGAGGCGCTTGTATATCTGCTGATAGCTCTGCAGCAGCTGCACCGTGCGGTTCATGTCGCCGTTGTGCGCGTCGGGGTCGATGATGATGGGAACTACCCGGTCGCAGTTGGGCAGGTCAACGCCCGCGGCCAGCAGCATGGTGAGCGAGCGGATGACGCGGGAGCCCGTGCCGCCAATGCCGAATAAAAAGAGTTTAGCCATGGTGATGCTGAAGTTGAACGAAACTCCCCTCCTTAGCTAAGGAGGGGACGTTCAGCCGCAAGGCTGAACTGAGGTGGTTGGCTCGTTGCTGACGTTGTTTCGCCTGAACTTAAACCCGTTCTAGGCCAGTCAACCACCCCTAGCCCCTCCTCAGCTGAGGAGGGGAACTAGTTTTTTAGCTCTAAAAAGGCGTAGTACTCGCGTTGGTAGAGCCTTTGCGCAGAATCAGGGAGAAGATGAAGAACCAGAACAGGCCTAGGATGGCGTTCCAGGTAGCCAGCCAGTAGATGTAGCTATGGTCCGTAACCTGCTGGGCGTGGGCTTGGCTAATTGCCAAGCCGAAGGCAATCAGGGCATTTATCACCAGGAAAATGGCCCAATGACGGCCCTTGTTGAAGGTAGCCACGCCCAGCATCCGGTTGATGACATAGTAGAATATCACCACCAGCGCCAGCGAGATACCGATGTTCAGCAGGCCTATGTTAGGGAATATCACGTCGCGGTACACGGGCGTATCGGCGGGAGGCTGAGGGGCACCAATGAGTTCGTAAATGGAGCGGAATAGTGCTTTCATGGAAGGAAGTAGGGCCAACTAGCCGTTGGCAATTCGTTGAACGATGAGGGCGGAACGAAATTGTAAGCACGGCCCCGACTGAGTAGCCGAAGCATTCGGTTTCGTTAATGAACGAAAACCATTCCAATTGCGCTGAAAATGACACTCTGCTACAGCGCTGAGTTAGTCACCTAACTTCTACTCGGCTGGCTGTAAGGTCAATGGCACTTCGAAAATCGGCTTTTTTTCTGCGCCGCCTTGCGCCTCCAGCCCATCCAGGAGGGAGCTCAAGGCAAAGGTTTTGGGCGCGGGCGTAGCGTCGTTCTTGGTGGTCCACTGGGCTACCCAGGCGGGGCGCTGGTCCTGGAGGCGTAGCACGAGTGGCCTGGCAGCCTTGGGAGCCTTGGTTAGGCGCACTTTAGCGAAGTGGGTGTACTTGCTTTCCGGGCCGCTGCTGGCACGGTTCTGATCAGTGGCCGCAAACACGTCGAGCAGCTTGGCATCGGTGTCCACGCCTTGCAGCTTCAGGTTCTGCTTGAGGTAAGCCACATCGCGGTATTGGCTGGGCAGGCCTTGCAAGTTTAGGCCTACTACAAACTCAACAGGCTGCTGAGCCGAGGCTTCACTCACCGATATTACGCGGTAGGTATCGGCGTTGCGCTTGCTGGCGCCGGCGTCGCCGTAGTACCAGCTGCCTTTGTTCTGGAACTTGTTGAGCACCGAATACCCCGGCTGCGGATACGTGACGCCGAAGTGGGCTTGCTTAGCCGGCTGCTGCTCCAGCAAGGCCGCATCAAACTGCCGTACCGCGCTGGCGGGGCCTACTACCCAGATGTAGTAAGGAATTTCCGTGTCGCAGCAGTTGGTTTTCTTGCCCGAGGCTACTAAAGCCGGGTAATAGGTGCCGCGGAAATCAGAGGTATAGCCGTACACCGACACGGCCATATCTGACTTGGCTCCACTACGAGTGAGGGCGTCTGTAATGTCGGTTTTGATGTACGGAATGGCGCCCGCGTTTTTGGGCGAGTAAATGAAGTCCGAAATCAGGACGCTCACGGTGCCAGGCTGGTAGTAGTTCGTCATCAGCGTATCCAGCACCGAAGGAATGTCCGTACTCTTGGCGGGCTGCTGAATGCCGCTGCGCACGGTGCCAGAAATGGCTTGGTATGAATCCTTATAAGGCCGCTCTTTAATGCGGTAGAACAGCTTCTGGCGGGCGGCCGAGGTGCGGTTTACCTCCGAGAGGAACTGCGCCACATGCTGCTGAAACTTAGTATTCTCGCCACTGGCCCCGGTTTTGGGCATGAAGCCTTCCATGGAGCCTGATACTTCCAGGAACACGTTCACCGCCTGTAGGGGCTGCGTGGTAGCAGCCTCGGTTGCCGGCTCCGGCGTTCTGACTGGTACGGCGCCCGGTACTTCAGTCGGCGGTACGTCGGATGGGGTTTTGGTGGCGGTACCCTCCTCCGTTTTCATATCGGAGCGGGAGTAGCAGCCAGGTAAGAGCAGCAAAGACAGGCCTAGAGCAGGCAGCAGGCGGGAAAAGGAAGACATGTAGCGCATCGGGCTAAAGTAACGACAATCTGCCCTCACCGGATACATGTTGAAATGTTGATTTAGTGATTGAGTGACTTTGTGAAGTAAAAAAATACGTCATCCTAATGCAGGAAGGATCTTACCATTGTAGCACGAGGCGCTAGGCCAGTCGTACTTGCTTGATAAGATCCTTCCTGCGTCAAGATGACGTGCGGGGTAGGCCGCTTTTCACTTCGTCACTCTATCACCTCATCACGATAGCCTAGCTGTAATCTATTTCGGTGTTGTCGCCGATGTTGAGGCTGTGGCGGGTGCCTTTGAACAGCGCATCGGAACCAACGATGCAGTCGTGCATGACGGCGGAGCGCAACTCGGAGTAAGACCCAATGATGGAGTCGCTGAGGATGGTGTTCTTGACGATGGTACGGTCGCCAATGGCCACGTTGGGGCCGATGATGGAGTTACTGATCTGGCAATCCTTCCCGATGCTCACGGGCGGAATAATGATGGTATCCGGAAACTGCGGCACCTGGCCTAGGAACTCCGGCACGTTGAGCAGGCGGGCGTTGGCCTCCAGCAGGCTCTCCTTGCGGCCGCAGTCAAACCAGTTATCAACCGAAACCGTGGTCATGTCGGCGCCGTCCTGAATCATGAGCATGAGCGCATCGGTGAGCTGAAACTCGCCGTGGGTGCGCTGGTTCTGATCAATAATGCGCTCCAGAGCCGAGGCCAGCCAGTCGGGGTTAGCAATTTTATAGAGGCCTACGAGGGCGAAGTTCGACTTCGGGATGCGCGGCTTTTCAACCACTTTGGTTACGCGGCCATTGCTGGCCGTCTCTACCAGGCCAAACATAGACGGCGTTTTCACTTCCTTCACGGCCAGCACCGTGCCTTCGGTGCGCATTACAGCGGGCAGGTCCACGTCCACAATGGTATCACCGAGCAGAATCAGAATACCGTCGGCTTCGTGGCGAAACTGGTCACGGGCCAGCCACAGGGCGTGGGCAATGCCCTCGCGGGGCTCCTGCACCACAAACGAGCTGCGCAGCTGTGGATACTGCCGACGCACGTAGCTTTCAATTTTCTCGCCTAGGTAGCCGATGATGAACACAAACTCCTCCACCCCGGCACTCATAAGCCGATCAATGATGTGGCCCAGGATAGTATTGCCAGCCACGGGCACCAGCGATTTGGGCTGGGTGTGCGTATGCGGCCGCAGGCGCGACCCAATACCGGCAACAGGAATAACTGCTTTCATGAACAATGAGCGTGGCGTAAGCACGCAAAATAGTGAATTGAGGCGGGAGCGAGCCATAACACAACTGCTATGGCCTGAATCCGTACTTTGCAGCGCACCGGTTTACATCGGCCCAATGACTCCCGGCAGTAACCAGCTGACCCGACCCAGGGTTCAGCAATCCGCATTTTGCTTCTCCTTTTCCCAACTTCCTATCTCTTACCCAATCATGAAACGCTTTCTTCTCTACTTCGCGGGCCTGGTAATTCTGCTCTCGCAATCTTCGTGCGGCTACAACGGCATGGTTAGCCGCGACCAGGCCGTGAAAGCTCAGTGGGCCAACGTGCAAAGTGCTTACCAGCGCCGCTCCGACCTGATTCCGAACCTGGTGAACACCGTAAAAGGAGCCGCTAACTTCGAGAAATCGACCCTGACGGACGTTATCAATGCCCGCGCTAAGGCAACCAGCGTGCAGCTCAACGCCGACAACCTCACGCCCGAAAACCTCCGGCAGTTTCAGGAAGCTCAAAGCCAGGTGGGCGCGGGCCTGGGCCGTTTGCTGGCCGTATCTGAAAATTACCCGGAGCTGAAAGCCAACGCCAACTTTCAGGAGCTGCAAGCCCAGATTGAGGGCACTGAAAACCGCATTAACGTGGAGCGCAACAAGTTCAACACGGTTACCAACGACTACAACGGCTTCGTGAAATCCTTTCCCAACAACCTGTTTGCGGGTATGTTTGGCTTTAAAGAGAAACCATATTTCGAGGCTGACCCAGCTTCGCAGAAAGCTCCAACGGTGCAGTTTTAATTTGGCTTGTTAGGGTCTTGGGGGTGTAGCGTCTGGCTGGCCATAGAAAGTGCGAAACCAAGACTGTATGCCCCTAAGATCCCAAGACCCCAACAACCATGACCAACCCTCTTACCCCTGAGCAGGAGGCGGCCCTTGTGGCCGCCATCAAACAGGCCGAGACAGCCACCTCGGGTGAAATCCGGGTGCATCTGGAAGACACCTGCCCCACCCCCGAGCCACTTGATAGAGCCGCGCAGGTATTCGCCGATCTGGCCATGCACAAAACTGCGCAGCGTAATGGTGTGCTGTTTTACATGGCCTGGGAAAGCCGTCAGTTTGCCGTAATCGGCGACATCGGAATTAACTCCGTTGTGCCCGACGACTTCTGGGAAACCACCAAAGAAACTGTGCTGCACCTGTTCCGGTCTGAGCGCTACGTACACGGTCTGGAACAGGGCGTGCGCATGGTGGGCGAACAACTACGCCGGTACTTCCCCTACGACGCCGCCACCGACCAGAACGAACTCGACGACTCTATCTCGTTTGGCGACTCCAAGCCGCCGCGTGTATGACCAATATCCTCTCTCCCGCGCTCCGACGCTGGCTACTGTTACTAACGCTGTTACTGGCCTTTGTGCCTGCCTTGAGCCCCCTAGCCCTAGGCCAGGACGTACCGCCTCGGCCCAACCCGCCCCGCCTGGTTAATGACTTGGCCGGTATGTTGCGCCCCAACGAGGTGCAGCAGTTGGAGCAGAAGCTGGTGGCCTACAATGATTCTACGTCCTCGCAGATTGCGGTGGTTACCGTGCCCACACTGGGCGACTACGAAATTGCCGACTACGCCCAAAAGCTTTACGAAACCTGGGGTATTGGACAGAAGAACAACAATAATGGCGTGCTGATACTAGTAGCGCAGCAAGAACATCAGGTGCGCATTCAGCCGGGTTACGGCTTAGAAGGAGCAATACCTGATGCCTTAGCCAAGCGAATCATATCCAACACCATAGCACCCGCCTTCAAGGAGGAACGCTACTTCGATGGAATTGACCGCGCCACCGACCAACTCATTGCCTTGGCAAAAGGCGAGTATAAGGCTGACCCCAGCACCATGCCCCAGCGGCAACGCAGCCGCGACTCCAGCGGCTCGGGCTGGACGTTCTGGCTGATTATCGGCATGCTGGTGCTGTTCATCCTGCTCCGCAACCGGGGCGGCGGAAACGGGGGCCGCCGCAACCGCGGCTTCGGCGGCGGCATGATTCCGCCCATCATTTTCGGCGACTTCAGCGGCGGCCGCGGCGTATTTGGCGGTGGTGGCTTCGGCGGAGGTGGTGGTTTTGGGGGCGGCGGAGGCGGTGGCTTCGGTGGCTTCGGCGGCGGCAGCTCCGGCGGCGGCGGCGCCAGTGGCAGCTGGTAGGCCTGCTAGCCTAAGACTACACGCAACGGAAAGCCCCTAGACATCTGTTTCTAGGGGCTTTTTCGTGTCAGAACAATACGCTGTCTCTTAGGTCTGTTCATCGATGATACCCCGGAAATGACCTCTAGTGGAATTCTAAACTAAAGTTCTAAAACGAAGGCGGTGCCTTCTCCTAGCGTGGTATGCACTTTGATGCTGCCACCGTGCAGGTGCATAATCTGTTTGGCCAAACTAAGGCCAATGCCGGTGCCGCCGCTGCGGGTGGTAAAAAAGGGGATGAAGATACTCTCCAACACCTCCTCCGGTATGCCGGTGCCGTTATCGATTACTTCCAGCAGCACCCGGCCACTATCCTGATTCTGGGCTCGCAGAATAATGCGGGGGGAAAGCCGCTGGCGGAGGGCATACGCTGCGTTAAGCACAAGATTGATAAATACCTGCTCTAGCAGGCGCGCATCGGCCTGCACCTGCAGATCAGGCGGTGTTACGAGGGTTTGTAAGTCAATTCCGCCTTCTGCCAGTTGCGGGCCCATCAGCCGCCGCAGGTCATCGAACAACTCCTGCACGTACACGGTGGCAAGCACAGGCGCGCTGATAGTGCTGAAATCTCGATAGACCTGCGCAAATCGTAGTAGGCCTTCGCTACGGTTTTGGATGATACTAATGCCCTCCACGGCGTCAGCCAGCATAGGCTGGACTGCCGGTGCCTGCTCGCACTCGCGCGTTAGGTCGCGGCGGAGCGAGTCGGCTAGAGAGGCAATCGGAGCCACCGAATTCATGATTTCGTGGGTCATCACTCGCAGCAGCTTTTGCCAGGCTTCCGTCTCGTTTTCCTCCAGCGCGGTGCTCACGTTCTTGAAGGCCACAAGCGTGAATTCCCGGCTCTGCAGCCGGAAGCTGGTAGCCGAGAGCAGCAGCTGCATGGTTTTAGCCCCAACGCTGAGCTTAACGATGGTAGAAGCGCCCGGCTGCAGCCGCAGAATAGCGTCATAAAGCACCGGCAGGCGCTTTTGCAGCGTAGTCATACGCTTGAGGTAGGGTAACTCCAGCGTCCGTTTGAACGACTCATTAATGGACTCCACCTGGCCGTCGGCATCGTAGGCCACAATGCCCGTGTCGATGAGTTGTAATACGGTTTGCAGGTAAGTAAACTGCGCCTCGCGTTCAGCACTAAGCTGCCGGTAAGTGGCACTGAGCTCGTTAAAAGCCGCGTGCAGGGGCCGTAGGGCCCGGTTGGGGTGGGCTTCGTTGTAGTGCAGGGAGAAGTCGCGGTAGCGCACCGCCAGCAAAAAATCCGCCAGGGCCCGGGTGCCCCGGGTAACATGCTGGCCTAGCTCCCACACGCCTCCCGCCAGGAGCAAACCGGTCAGAGTCAGCAGGCCATAACTACTGTGCTCAAAAGCCCGCTCGGCCGCGTAAAGCAGGAGCAATAGCACGAAAAGCCGCAGCACAATACCGATTTCGAGCCGCTTAAAGGTCATGTTTTTCGAGGCGGCGGTACAGGGCCGTGCGGGTGAGGCCTAGCTCCTTGGCCGCTTTAGTGATGTTGCCGTGGTGCCGCTCAATCACGCGCAGAATCGTGCTTTTCTCGACTTCACTTAACTGCAACGGCCCCTCGTCTGACGCGGGCGATGCGGTAGTAGGAGCAGGGGCTTCCATCGCGGAGAAGTGGAAATCCTGCGGGTGCAGGGTGTCGCCTTCAGCCAGAATCACGGCCCGCTCTACGGTGTGCTGCAGCTCTCGCACATTGCCAGGCCAGCTATGCTGCCGCAGCTTCTGGAGGGTAGCCGGCGCAAATACAGGCGTAGGTTTGCGGTTGCGCGCGGCGTATAGGCCCGCAAAATGCCGGGCTAAAAGCAACACATCATCGCCCCGGTCCCGTAGGGGTGGCAGCGTAATCTCAACGGTGTTGAGGCGGTAGATGAGGTCTTTGCGGAAGGCGCGTTGGGCCGCTAGCTCGTAGAGCGGCGCGTTGGTGGCTGAAATGAGCCGGATATCAATGGGCTGGGGGGCGTTGCTGCCCAGCGGAATCACCTCGCGGTTTTGCAGGGCGGTGAGCAGCTTGGCCTGCTGCGCCAAGGAAATGTTGCCAATCTCATCCAGGAAGAGGGTGCCGCCCGAGGCGGCGGCAAACCGGCCCACCCGGTCCTCGCGAGCATCGGTGAAGGCCCCTTTTTTGTGTCCAAATAGTTCGCTTTCAAAAATACCTTCGCTCATGGCGGCCAAGTCGGCGGTGATGAAGGGCTGGGCGGCGCGGAACGACTTTTGGTGTAGGGCTTTGGCCACCAGCTCTTTGCCGGTGCCGTTTTCGCCTAGCAGCAGCACGTTTGCCTCGGTGGGCGCCACCTTCTCAACCTTGTGAAAGACCGCCTGCATGGCTTCCGATTCACCTAGTAGGGAGAACTCCGCCAGCGAGGCCGGGCGCCGGGTTGGGCTGGGGGTGGCGGCAGCTTTGCTGGTCTCCTTGGATTCGAGGGCCGCCGTAAGGGTTTCCAACAGCTGAGCGTTGTGCCAGGGCTTAACGAGGAAATCGGTGGCCCCGGCCTTAAGCGAGCGAACGGCCGTGTTGATTTCGCCGTGGGCGGTAATCATAATGACCGTGGCGGACGGGTCCTTCTCGCGAATGCGCCCAAGCCAGAAAAGCCCCTCGTTGCCGGTGCCGAGCGTGCTCTTGTAGTTCATGTCGAGGAAAATCGCGTCGAAATGCTGCTTACTCAGCAGGGAGAGTAGCAGTTCGGGGTTCTTTTCCGTCACTACCTCCTGCACCTCGGGCTTGAGCAGCATGCGCATGGCAAACAAGACATCCGTGTCATCATCAACCACCAAAACACGGGCTCTCTTTAAAATCATGAATACTACTAAAAAATACGTGAGGTCCGCAGCCACTACGGTGCGGAGCACCGAACCCAAGCCACAATTGTACTAGGTTCGAAAATACGCCTTTAAAGCTTCTAATGAAGGATTTGCGCCGTAGGCCACTGGCGGGGTGTATCGAAAGCGTACAGAGAGTGTATCAAAAGCGTACAGTTTTATTAGCTCTCAGCAAGGTTTATCATGCAATAAATTGATATACAAGTATTTATAAAATTGGCATTGTTCTGCATACGTGTTGGCAGGGACTTCTTCTTTAGGTCCCGCAAACGCTGCCCAGCTCATGGACGTCATCATTGAAAAGAAAACCTGGACCCCGGCGAGACTAATGCTGCTGGGTGCATTGGTGCTGGTAGTAGTAGCCGTAGCCGCCCTGTTGCTTACCTCGGCCGGACCCGCCAAGCTCACCATCGACCCCGACCGGGTGACCATGAGCACGGTCACGCGGGGGGCGTTTCAGGAGTTTGTGCCGGTAGATGGGCTAGTGATGCCCATTAAAACTATCTACCTAGACGCGCCCGAGGGCGGCACGGTGCAGCGCATTCTGGTGGAGGACGGGGCCACCCTGACGCCCGGTCAGCCCATCATTCAACTAGCTAACAGCGACCTGCAGCTGGAAATGGTGAACCGCGAAACGGCGGTGTTCGACCTGATGAATAACCTGCATAACACCCACAACCTGCTCCAGCAAAACCGCATTCAGCAGCTTAACCAGCAGGCCGAAATTGAAAATCAGCTCCGCGAGGCCAAACGCCTATATGAGCTGAACAAGAACCTCTATGAGTTGAAGGTCATTGCCCTTCAGGAGTATCGCCAGACCAAGAATGCCTATGACTACCAGCTGCGCCGCAAGCAGCTCAGTCGCCAGGCCCTGCGGCAGGATTCCCTGGCCATGCGGCAGCAAATCAACCAGATGCAGCAGTCAGTGAACCGCATGCAAAGCAACCTGGCCCTAATGCGCCGTAAGCTCGACGACCTCACCATTAAGGCGCCAGCAGCGGGCCGTCTCACCTCGCTTAGCGCCGAAATTGGGGAGCTGAAAACCCGAGGGCAGCGCATCGGTCAGCTCGACATGCTCACGGGCCTGAAGGTGCGCGCCACCCTCGATCAGTATTACATTTCGCGCATTTTTCCCGGCCAGAAGGGCGAGGTAACCGTGAACAATAAGACCTACGAGCTGAGTGTGAAGAAGATTTACACGCAGGTAACCCAGGGCGTGCAGGTAGACCTAGAGTTTACGGGCAGCGCGCCGCCGGACCTGCGCCGGGGCCAGACGGTGCCGGTCCGCCTGGCCCTGAGCGACCAAACCGTAGCCTTGCGCGTGCCCAAGGGCAGCTTCAACCAGAAAACCGGCGGCAATTGGATATTCAAATTGAGCGCCGATGGCACCAAAGCCTACAAAACGGAAATCCGTCTGGGCCGGCAAAACCCCGATTATTATGAAGTGCTCGACGGCCTGAAGCCGGGCGACCGGGTTATCACCTCCAGCTATGATGGCTACGAAAAAATGGGTGAGCTGGCGCTGAGCGCCAAGGCTCAGTAACCCGGCATAGAAGAACCTGCCGTGGAAGAAACATCCTGCGGAGCGCCGCCGAACCGGAGATTGGTGCCTACTGGCCTAGCTACCCCGAGTGGTGTGAGTGCGCTCGATTCGCTGCAACGAAGCGGTAGCCCTGGCCAGTTGCGCTCCGCGGGAAAGTTCTTTTCCTGAAAACCTACTCTCTGATTTTCTTCTCCTCTGCAAAAACCTCCCTCAGCATCCCGCACACAGCATTCCCATGATCAAGATCGAAAACCTCGAAAAGATTTACCGCACGGAAGAAGTGCAGACCAAGGCCCTGAACAACATTTCCTTGTCGGTGGGCGAGGGTGAGTTTGTGGCCATCATGGGGCCCAGCGGCTGCGGCAAGTCTACGCTGCTTAACATCCTGGGGCTGCTGGATGAGCCCGATGGTGGCAGCTTTGCTTTTGCCGGTACGGAAGTAGCCCACGCCCCGGAGCGCCGCCGCGCCGAGCTTCGCAAGAAGCACATCGGGTTTGTGTTTCAAAGCTTCAACCTGATTGAGGAGCTGACGGTGACCGAGAACGTGGAGCTGCCTCTCATCTACCTGGGCGTAGGGGCCGCTGAGCGCAAGGAAAAGGTAGCCAAGGTGCTGGAAAAGATGCAGATCATGCACCGCCGCAATCACTTTCCCCAGCAGCTTTCGGGCGGGCAGCAGCAGCGCGTGGCCGTGGCCCGCGCCGTGGTCAACGGCCCCCGCCTGATCCTGGCCGACGAACCCACCGGCAACCTCGATTCGAGCAATGGTAACGAGGTAATGGAGCTGCTTACCGAGCTAAATGAGGCGGGTACCACCATCGTTATGGTAACGCACTCAGAGCACGATGCCCGCTACGCCCACCGCGTAATTCGCCTGCTCGACGGGCAAGTGGTGCTGGAGAACGTGCACGCGTAGCGCCGCTCGTACGCCTCGGTTTTTCTGCTGCACTCCCTCCTACTTCGCCGCCCTCATGCTTCAGCACTCCCTCCTTCTGATTTACCGGAACTTCAAGCGGTTCAAAACAACCTTTTTTATCAATTTGGTTGGCTTGTCGGTGGGCCTGGCGGGGGCACTCATCATCTACCTGTGGGTGCACGATGAATGGAGCTTCGACCGGTACCACGCCACAAACGGGCGGCTGTTTCGGGTGCTGGAAAACCAGCGCACGGCCGAGGGCATCAACACCTATGGCACGGCGCCGCTGCTGGCCGAGGCACTGGCTGAGGAGATGCCCGAAATTCAGTACGCGGCTGCGGCCACCCCGCCCGATTTTTTCCCTGGGCTCACACTGGTGGCAAAGGGAAAAACCGTGCGGGCCGACGCAAAATTTGCCGGCAAAGACTTCTTCCGCATCTTCTCCTACAACCTGCAGCAGGGCGACGCCAGCCAGGTGCTGGCCAACAAAACCGCCGCGGTGCTCTCGCAGGAAATAGCGGCGGCGCTGTTCGGCACGGCGGCCAATGCCGTGGGCAAAACGGTAGAATGGCAACTGGCTGACCTCAAGCAAACTGTCGCCGTAACAGGCGTGTTCGGGCCTATTCCGGCCAATTCTACCGACCAGTTCGACGTGGTGCTCAGCTTCGATGCCTTTAAGGGCATCATGAAAATGGGGGAGTCAATTAAATGGGACCAGGATGGGCCGTTCAACACCTTCGTGGTGCTGCGCGAGGGCGCTGACGAAGCGCAGTTCCAAACCAAGATTGGCGGTCTGCTTCAGCGCAAGCTGGCCACGAACAAGGACCGGGCCCTGCTCATGCAGCCCTACGCTGATTTGTACCTCCACGGCGAGTACACCAACGGCGTACCGTTGGGCGGGCGGATTGAGTACGTGAAGCTTTTTTCGGCCATTGCGGTGTTTATTCTAGTCATTGCCGGCATCAATTTCATGAACCTGGCCACGGCCAAGGCCTCGCGCCGGCTAAAGGAAATTGGGGTGAAGAAAACGCTGGGCGCCGGCCGCTTCTCGCTGCTGGCGCACTACCTGACCGAATCGGTGCTCATGAGCTTCATCGCGCTGCTTATTGCGCTGGCGCTGGTAGAGTTGCTGCTGCCCCAGTTCAACGACATCACCGGCAAGCAACTTGCGCTGGTTTTTAAACCGCACTTGGTGTTTTCGGCGCTGGGAATTACGCTGATTACGGGGCTACTGGCAGGTAGTTACCCGGCCTTTTACCTCTCGGGGCTGCGGCCGGTGGAGGTGCTCAAAGGGCAACTCACCGGTTCGGCCGCCGACCTCTGGACGCGCAAAGGGCTAGTGGTTTTCCAGTTCATGCTCTCCGTGCTGTTCATCGTCTGCGTGTGGGTCATTCAGCGGCAGCTTGCCTTCGTCGAAAGCAAAGACCTGGGGTACAACCGCCGCGGTGTGGTGTCTTTTGAAGCGGCGGGCAAGGCGCAGCAGCAGCCCAAAGCGTTTCTGGCCGAGCTGAAGCGGCTGCCGGGCGTGGTAGATGCCTCCAGCATGTGGGGCTCGTTGGTGGGTACCTACGGCGCGGGGCGCCCGGTGGAATGGGAGGGCCGGAAGATTCTCGCCAACAACTTGGGCGTGAACTACGACATGCTCGAAACCCTAGGCATCACGCTGAAAGAAGGCCGCAGCTTTTCGCCTCAGTTCCGCACCGACAGCGCGCAAATTATCGTCAACGAAGCCTTGGTAACCAGCCTGGGTATACAAAACCCGGTGGGCCAGCTATTGGATAAACAACGGATTGTGGGCGTGGCGAGAAACTTTCACTACGAGTCGCTGCACGAGAAGGTGAAGCCCTTCATTTTTCGGCTGGAGCCGCTAACGGCCGGCACCATTCTGGTGCGGCTGGCACCGGGCCGGGAAAAGGAAACCATCGGCCGAGTCCAACAATTTTATGCCGCTTTCAACCCCGGCCAGACGCCTCTCACCTACCATTTTCTCGACGAAGACTATCAAGCCCAGTACGCTGCTGAGCGGCGCGTTGGGGCGCTGGCTCAGTACTTCGCCGGCCTAGCCATTCTTATTTCCTGCCTAGGCCTGTTCGGCCTAACGGCCTTCACGGCCGAGAAGCGCCGCAAGGAAATCGGCATCCGGAAGGTGCTCGGCGCCAGTGAGCTGAGCATCGTTTACCTGCTCTCCCGCGACCTAACTAAGCTGGTGGGGCTAGGGATTTTGCTGGCCCTGCCGCTGAGCTACCTAGTAGTGCGGCACTGGCTCGACAGCTTTGAGTACCGCATTACGCTACATGCGTGGTACTTCCTAGGCGCTGGCCTACTGGCCGTTACGGTGGCTTGGCTTACCATAAGTACTCAGGCCCTGCAGGCGGCCCGGCTTAACCCCACCCAAAGCTTACGCGACGAATAGCCACCAGCTGTTCTGCCATATCTCTGTTCGTTCCCTTTCTACTACTGGCTCGATCATGCTTAAGAACTACTTCCTCGTGGCCTACCGGAACCTCATCCGGCACAAAGGCTTCTCCTTCCTTAACATCGCCGGCCTGGCTCTAGGCCTAACGGCCTGCCTGCTCATTGGTCTGTTCGTGCACGACGAGCTGCAATTCGACAAGTTCGTGCCCCACGGGGAGCAGATTTACCGGGTCTACACCCAGCACACCAAGAGTGAGGCCTCCGAAATTCATAGCTCGGTGTCGCCCATGTTCGCTACCACGCTCAAGCAGGAGTTCCCCGAGGTGGAGCAAACTACGCGCATCCTGATGACCGGCACCAGCCTCAGCTTGTTGGAAGTGGGCGAGAAAAAGATTTACGTGGAGAACGGGCTTATCACGGATTCTACCTTCTTCAACATTTTCGAGTTGCCCTTCAAATACGGCTCGGCCGCGCATGCTCTGGATGCGCCCGAAGCAGTCGTGCTGGCTGAGGACGTGGCCAACAACTTCTTTGGGAATGTAAACCCGGTGGGCAAGGAGCTGAAGATCAATAAATCGAGCTTTCAGGTAACGGGTGTTCTGCGTGGGGGCCTATCCAAGTTTCACCTGAAAGCCAACTACCTGATTCCCATGGCCGCTGCCGAGCTGCCGGCGCAGCGGATGAAAAATTGGGGCTGGCAGCAGTTCTACACGTACGTAAAGCTGCGGCCCGGCACCAACGCCAAAGAAACCGAGGCCAAGCTGCAGGACTACCTCATGCAAAAGGTGCAGCCTACGCTCAGCGAAGACGACAAGATCACCTTTAAAACCTACTTGCAGCCTTTGCATACTGTGCACCTGTACTCTGCTGGCTTCAAGTACGACTCGGCTGTAACGGGCAACATTACTTACGTGAAAGCCCTGGGGTTTATTGCCGTATTTATCCTGCTGATTGCCGGATTCAACTTCGTGAACCTGGCTACGGCCAAATCTATGCAGCGGGCCAAGGAGGTGGGGATTCGCAAGACCATTGGCGCCAGCAAGCAGCAGTTGATGCTGCAGTTTCTGAGCGAGACGCTGCTACTCACGCTGGTAAGCGTGGTGCTGGCCACTGTACTCACCGCGCTGCTGCTGCCTTCCCTCAACTCTTTTACGGGCAAGAGTATGGAGTTCAACCTGCTCACCAACCCCGCTCTGCTAGCGCTGCTGGTTGTGCTGACGGTGGTGGTAGGCCTCTTGGCGGGTTTCTATCCGGCCCTGGTACTGTCTAGCTTCCAGCCGGTAAAAGTGCTGAAAAGCGCGGTCGTCACCGACGGCATTTTTGGGCGGGTGCAATGGCTCCGTCACGGGCTGATTGTGGTGCAGTTTGCCTTGTCGGTGTTCTTGATAGTGTGCGCTCTGGTGGTGTTCAAGCAGGTGTCTTATCTGCACAACAAAGACCTGGGGTTCAACCGCGACCAGATCATGTTCTTCCCCATGCGCGGCGACAACATGAACAAGCAGTATGAAGCGTTTAAAAACGAGCTTCAGCAAGTACCCGGCGTAGTGTCGGCGAGCATCGGCTACGGTTTCCCCGGCGACCAGGTGGCTGGCGACGGCATCATCGTACCCGGCAGCGGCGAGCGGAAAGAACATTCGGTCACCCAGCTCATGGTCGACTACGACTACCTCAGGACCCTAGGCCTACAGCTGGTTACGGGCCGCGACTTTACCAAGGAGCAGAGCACCGACAAAGACCACGCGTTTATTATCAATGAAACGGCGGTGAAAGAACTAGGCCTCGGTACGCCCCAGCAAGCCCTCGGCCGCAAGCTCGAGTGGAAGGTTTGGAACGACAAAAACCCCGATTCGCTGAAAGTAGGCCAGGTTATTGGCGTGGTGAAGGACTTCCACTACAAGAGCCTCTATGACCGGCTGGAACCGGCCGTGCTGCAGATCTTTCCCGACGCCTATTGGAAAGTAGCCGTGAAGATGAAGGGAAACAGCATTGGGAGCTCAGTTGACGGAGTAAAGCAGGTATGGGGCAAGTTCAGCCCCGAAAGCCCCATCGAATACCGGTTCCTGGACCAGAACTTCGACGACATGTATAAGGCCGAAGACAAGCTCAAGACCCTGCTCTGGATTTTCACGGGTGTGGCCATTTTCGTGGGCTGCCTCGGGCTGTTTGGCCTGGCTACTTACGCCGCCGAGCGTCGCAAAAAGGAAATCGGCATCCGGAAAGTCCTAGGAGCCAGTGTAGGCAACATTGTAAGCCTGCTGTCGAAGGAATTCCTGGTGTTGGTGCTGGTGGCGGCCCTCATTGCTTTCCCGGCAGCTTGGCTGGCCATGAGCCGGTGGCTGCAAGACTTTGCCTACCGCATTGATTTACCCCTGTGGGCTTTCGTAGCCGCAGGGCTGCTGGCCGCCGCCGTTGCCTTCCTGACCGTAGGGTACCAGGCCTTACGAGCTGCCACAGCTAACCCAGTCAACAACTTACGGTCAAACTAACTCGAGCTAGCAGTAGAGTTAACCACCTACTGCATTCTTTAGCGGGCCAAACACCCAACGTGTTTGGCGGCGGAAGTGGCTTGGGGCCGTGGCGGCGACTTCGGCGGCTTCTAGAGCGGCACCAGTAATAGCTGGAAGGCCTACAATACCACCTTAATTAAAAAAAAAGCCCCTGTATATATGTATTCAGGGGCTTTTCAATGCGTATTCGCCTACTTTTGCTTTGTAGCAAACATAACTGGACTTATCGGACTTTGGGGAAGTACGCTGAAGCTCCTATTCCAGCTTCTGGAAGCAATTTCCTGTCCAGACATAAAATGCAGGAGCTGGATAGACGGAGTTGACTAAATACGTGGCGTCCGCATCTTCTACATAATCCGTAATAAGCAGCCGACTTGTAAGGCGATACGACAGACCCTGTGCTGTTTCAGGGACATCATACACGCGTCCCGTTCGCTGATCCACCAGCACGGACTGTTGACACGTACTGCCACAGCCCCATGTAACTAGGCGGTAGTGACCCGCAAAATTCGCGGGCTGTTGCGCACCTTCCTTTATACGGGTGATGTGATGCTTTGCCGCCGGGTTAGTCCGAAAGTCAACTGGTAAAACTGGGCCTCGGAAGGACTTCGCAACAGGAAACTCGGTGAAAGTATGGCGGTAAGAGAAGGCCCTATAGACTGCAAATGAGCTCCGCCGTAGTGCCGTATCGCCTACCACGCTAATCGCTTCATTGTGGAAAAGAGTATCTAGACCACGCTGTACAGGCAGTGCTCGGTTGCCCGGCCGGAGAATAGTCGCATGATGCTGAGCAGGACCAAGTACCTCGTACTCGCTGTCTAGATAGAGCGTCACGTGGCGTGCTGGCATTCGCTTGCTACCACTCGCGGGTGGCAATGGGACAGTTGGGCCATTTTTAGGTTCGCACCCTGTGAGCCCACTCAATATGACCACGTACAATAAGGAAATCGTTCGGCTATCCATGAGTACCGATTTTGCTATTTTTTCAAGGATACAGGACGTGAAGTTCAATCTTTGTTTCTTGAAAAAGTTGCTTAACAAAATGTTAGTTATACCCCTTACCACGGAATAGCGACGGTTTTGGCTCTGCTGTTCATTGTCCAATCTTATGGTATTTTAGGTAGAATTACAGGTTTGATGTAGTTCCTCATCTCTCCAGAATATGCTCACTCGACTTCTTTATCTTCTGTCATTATTTGTTGGCGTGAGTGCTTGTAGGCAAGAGAAGCTAACTCGTTCGACCCGCATGGATGCATCCGCGGTTTTGAAGCACCCACAGGTTATCGCCGAGATACGTGCCTACATTCGGCGCAATCCGCACCCCCGGAAAGGACTTTACTACCTAGATGCCGTGCGCAAAGACGAGAATACGCACGTGAAACTCTCTTCGATGATTACAAAATCAGAAGTACACCTTTCACAGCCGTGGTGTGGTTTCATCAAGTTCGATCAGGAGTGGGTGCTGGTCAAAACAGACGACTGCCCCTTCCTCAAAAACATCGATTCGTTACTTGACCGGTATGCTGCTAGCCGAATCTATGATGATACTCGGAAACGCTACATTATCGATCCCCAAGGAGATACGCTTTTGGTTGTAGAGAACTTTTTTTACGACCCGGAAGTGGTTCGCATCGACCTCCACCGGGACACGGTCATGGCTATCCATCGTAATATGTAGTAAGAATGGGCAGGATTAGCATATCATGTAGAAAGGGGCATTTACGACAAAGTAAACAGCGGTTTCAATCCTTTATAAGGAATGATATGCGGCAGTTATCAGTCCTTATTCAATCACGAAATAACACAACGACAGCGCAGCATGCATATCCCATTGGCTCCTAGGTCTCTCAATGGTCACTCATCACGCTGGCTTGTATAGCCCCCAGAAGCCGGTTTCCTAAAACGGCCGTTAAGGCGCATCCTTCAACGGCCGTTTTAGGAAACATTCTCTAGCTTAACTGCACTGGTATCTCGCGCCGAAAAGTATAAGACGCGGGTAAATTTACGCTAACTAATTGCCTAACCGCACTCTTCTCCCCCTGCCACTATGGGCTGGCTCCGACGATTCTTTCGCTACCTCTTAGTGGAGCGTGGTAAACCACCTACGCCAGCGCAGCAATGCATCCAGTTTGTGCAAGAAAACTTACCAGTTGAGAACAGGGCGGAAGGCAAGATACTGGTCTACTACCTCGCTTCTGGAGCCTTAATGCGAGAACTCAAGGCCTATCTGCCTGACGCAAACCTGGAACATCTTACAGAGCGAGCCTACATTATGGCGTTTGGAGCCATTGATTCCGGAGGCCAGAAATACTTCTTCTACGAACATTGGTTTCACAACTACACTTTCGAGGCCAGTCCTTTATATGCCGTGGAAGAATGGCTCCCATTCAAACAGACTTTGATAGATATGGAAGCCGAGGAGCTGGTTAAGTATCCTGGTTTAGCGGCTAGAAAAGAAAGGAAGCTCCAGGAGTAACCTCATATCATAGTGCGAAGTACACGCCGCTACGGTTTCCACTACCTAATCGAACCGCTAGGCCTCTACTACTCCCGCGCCTGCTGGTACACGGGCAACTCATAGAACGGGCGCAATAGCTGCACTACATCCAGGGCATCAGCCAGGGCCTGGTGAGCCACGGTATCGTCCTCGAAGCCGGCGCGGGCCTTGCAGGTTTGCATGGTGGGCAGGCGGGTGTCTTTGCGCCAATTGAGGTAAAAAGCCGCGGGGTCGAGCATGGCGGGCTCAGCGCGTACCAACTGGCCATAACCCGGCAACTCTCGCAGAAAGCCCAGATCAAAGGAGGCAATGTTTTTGCCGGCCATCACTACGGCCACGCAATCGTGCTTGTCTAGCTTGAAGCCCTGGCCTAGCAGAAACTCTCGCAGCTGGGGCAGCAGTTCATCGGGCGTGCACAGCTCGGGGTTGGGCTCTTTGCGCGCCAGCTCCTGCAGCAAGCCCGCGTTCAGGGCCAGGGCGCCGGCCGTGCCCACATACTCGGGGTGGCGCACCACGCGCCGGAACTTGGGCAGCTCTGAGAGTGGCAGCAGCTTTTTGGTGTCTTCTACCACGGCCGCCAGCTCCAGAATCTGGTGGCGCTGGGGCTTGCCGCCGGTGGTTTCGAGGTCGAGGGAAATATAGCGCATCTAGGCCAGTACGCACAGGTAGCCGCGGGCGTTGGAACTGACCTGAACCTATGTTTTTACCACCATTCTACGTAGTGGCTTGTTGTTGTCTTCAGAAACCAGTGCTCCGATATTCCTCCGTAAGCTTCAATTGCCGCTGCTTACAATATCCCTCTTAGAGCTTGCCTCGTACCTTCGTGCATATGACGACTGAATCTGCCGCTGCCCGCCCCCATAAGCTTTTCCTGCTCGACGCTTTTGCCCTGATTTACCGCGCCCATTTTGCCTTCAGCAAGAATCCACGCGTAAACTCCAAGGGCCTGAACACCGGAGCCATTCTTGGGTTTACCAACACGCTGGTGGAGGTACTCCAGAAAGAAAAGCCTACTCACATTGGTGTAGCTTTCGATGCACAGAAAAAGACCTTCCGCCACGAGCAATTTGCCGACTACAAGGCTCAGCGCCAGGCCATGCCTGAGGATATTGGCCTAGCCATTCCGTACATCAAAAAAATCATCAAAGCCTTTAACATTCCCATTCTGATGGTAGATGGGTTTGAGGCCGATGATGTAATTGGCACCCTGGCCCAGCGGGCGGAGGCGCAGGGCTTTGGCGAGGTATTTATGATGACCCCCGACAAAGACTACTGCCAGCTCGTAACGGACTGCATCAAGATTTACCGGCCCGCCTTTATGGGCAATGCCGCTGAGGTGCTGGACGTGCAGCACGTGCTGCAGCGCTTTGAGGTAGAGCGCGTAGAGCAGGTAATTGACATTCTGGGCCTGCAGGGCGATGCCTCCGACAACATCCCGGGCATTCCGGGCATTGGCGAGAAAACGGCCAAGAAGCTGGTGCAGGAGTTTGGCTCGGTAGAAAACCTGATTGCCAACGTAGACCAGCTCAAAGGCAAGCTGCAGGAAAATGTGCGCAACTTTGCTGAGCAGGGCCTCATGAGCAAGGAGCTGGCCACCATTCACCTGACCGTACCTATTGAATTTCACGAGGAAAATCTACGCTTAGAAGAGCCTGATGCCGAGCAGCTGCGCCAGCTGTTTGATGAGCTGGAATTCCGGCAGCTAGCTGCTCGCGTGCTGGGCGGTGGCAGTCCTGCTGGCGTGAGCAGTACGGCTCCTCCTTCACGCGGCGCCCGGCGCCCCAAAGTGGCTGAAGGGCAGGGCAGCTTGTTTGGAGGCTCTTCTGATGCTGCCGTGGCTATTGGGGCGGAAGAAGGCATTACTGGCAGCTTCGGAGCCCCTGCCGGGCCCCGCCTCACGCTGGCCGACGTGCCGCACAACTATCACCTGATTGACACGCCCGAGCTGCGCAAATCCCTGCTGAAGTTTTTGCTGCAGCAAAAAGAAGTCAGCTTCGACACTGAAACTACTGGCCTAGACACCATGACGGCGCGCCTCGTAGGCCTGTCGTTCTGCTGGCTGCCCGGCGAGGCCTACTACGTGCCCGTACCCACCGACGACCAGAGCGCCGCCCAAGCCCTCGTGGATGAGTTCTGCCCCTTCTTTGAGGCGAAGGAGATTCTGAAAATCGGACAGAATATCAAGTATGACCTCACCATTCTCAAGCACTACAACGTGCAGGTGCACGGGCCGCTCTTTGATACCATGCTGGCCCACTACCTGCTGGAGCCCGACATGCGCCACAACATGGACGTGCTGGCCGAGACGTATCTGCACTACACGCCGGTGTCTATCATCTCCCTGATCGGCCCAAAAGGCAAGAACCAAAAAACTATGGCCGACCTGCCCCCGGCGGAGGTATCAGACTACGCCTGCGAAGACGCCGATGTAACGCTGCAGCTCAAGCACGTGTTTGAGCCCATGCTCAAGGAGGTGGGCCTTCTGGACCTGCTGAATGACGTGGAAAATCCACTGGTGCCCGTGCTGGCCGACATTGAGTACGAGGGCGTGAAGATTGACAGCAACGCCATGGGTGAGTACTCGGCGGAGCTGCAGGGCTACATTCAAGAGATTGAGCAGCAGATTTTCTCGGCGGCTGGCGAAGAGTTCAACATTGGCTCGCCGAAGCAGCTGGGCGAAGTACTCTTCGACCGCCTAGGCCTGGGTGGCGGTAAAATCAAGAAGACCAAAACCGGCCAGTACGCCACCGGCGAGGAAGTGCTCAGCACCCTGGCTGCCGACAACCCCATCGCGGGCCTGATTCTGGAACACCGCCAACTCACCAAGCTGCGCTCAACCTACGTAGAGGCGCTGCCCCAGCTGGTGTGTGAGCTCGATGGCCGCGTGCATACGTCCTTCAACCAGGCCGTAACCGCCACCGGCCGCCTCAGCAGCACCAACCCCAACCTTCAGAACATTCCTATCCGGACGGAGAAGGGCCGCGAGATTCGCAAAGCCTTCGTACCCCGCGACGACCAGCACGTGCTGCTGGCTGCCGACTACTCTCAGGTGGAGCTGCGCATCATGGCCGACTTCTCGGGCGATAAAACCATGATTGAAGCCTTCCGCCAGGGCCTCGATATTCATACTAGTACCGCCAGCAAGGTATTCCACGTGCCCCTGGATCAGGTGGATGGTGAAATGCGCCGCAAGGCCAAAACCGTAAACTTCGGTATCATCTACGGCATCTCGGCGTTTGGTCTGGCCCAGCGCATTGGCATCAGCCGCAAAGAGGCCACCGAGATTATTGACACCTACTTCCAGGAGTTTGCCTCAGTAAAGCAATTCATGGATGAAAGTATCAATAAGGCGCGCGAGCTGGAATATGCCACTACCCTGCTGGGCCGCCGCCGCTACCTGCGCGACATAAACTCTCGCAACGCCACCCTACGCGGCTACACGGAGCGCAACGCCATCAACGCCCCCATCCAAGGCACCGCCGCCGACATCATCAAGAAGGCTATGATTAACATTCATGAGTGGCTGATTGAGGAGAAGCTAGGCACCCGTATGATTTTGCAGGTGCACGACGAATTGGTGTTTGATGCTGTGCGGGAAGAGGTGGAGTACATTACGCCCAAAATCAAGGAGCTCATGACCCAGGCCCTGCTCCTGCCCCGCGGCGTACCGCTGGAAGTAGAAGTGGGCACCGGCAACAACTGGCTGCAGGCGCATTAGGCCACCGATACTACGCAGCACGCAACCGCCCGGCTTCTTACGCTACCAAGAAGCCGGGCGGTTATATGTGTGGGCAGCCTATTGAGAAGCCGTTTCATATAGGTAGTACGCCATTTATGGTGAACCGCTTAGAGAACTACTGTAGCCACGACCAAGGCACCCCGTGGCTGGTTGTATCCGGTTCAGAATTATCTGCGGTTGCTCTGAGCCAAAATATCTGGCGCTGCTACTTAGGCGTATACCCAACGGCTGAGCCAACCTTAGCGCCTTCTGTATGATAGAAAACACGCACACCACCACGCTCCAAAACGTAGCCCGCGGCCTGCTGGGCACTTTTATGGTAGTTGCCGGCACGGGGCACCTCACGTTTGCCCGGCAGGCGTTTCAGGCCCAGGTGCCCGATTTTGTACCGCTGGCCAAGGATACGGTAGTATTACAATCGGGAGTGGTAGAAATAGGCCTGGGCCTGGCGCTTTTATTCTGGAAGCCTCGGCGCGCTGAACTAGGCCTGGGGCTGGCAGTGTTCTATGCGCTGGTGTTTCCGGGCAACATCCATCAGTACACCCACCATATTTCCGCCTTCGGCCTCAATACCGACGCTAAGCGCTTAGGGCGGCTGTTCTTCCAACCGGTGCTCATGGCCTGGGCTTTATGGTCGACGGGTGCGCTGAGCGCGCTTAAACGCAAGGTGTAGCGCAGTAGTAGGTGCGCTGAGCGCAGCAAGTTTAAAACTCTCAGACTCTGAGTTGGTATTACAGCATATGACAACAGATTCTTCCTTCGACGTTGTAATAATTGGCGCGGGGCCAGTTGGGCTGGCGTGTGCCATTGAAGTGCAACGGCGTGGCTTCTCCGTAGTGGCCGTAGACAAAGGAGCCTTGGTAAACTCCATCATCGGCTACCCCACCAACATGGAGTTCTTCTCAACGCCGGAGCTCCTGGAGATTGGTGGCCACCCCTTCCCTACCAGCCACTACAAACCTCTGCGCGAAGATGGCCTCGATTATTACCGCCGCGTTGCGTTTGCCGAGAACATTCCGCTGCGCCTCTATGAGCGCGTAACTGGCCTGGAGGGTGGCCTGGGCCAGTATGAAGTGGTTACGGAGAAGGGCCGCATTGCTTGTCGCTACGTCATTATAGCTACGGGCTTTTATGATGTTCCGAACTACCTCAACGTACCCGGCGAGGACCAGCCCCACGTGAACCACTACTACAAAGAGCCATACGCCCACACCGGGCAGCATGTGGTGGTAGTGGGGGCCAAAAACTCTTCTGCCAAGGCCGCCCTGCAACTTTTGCGCGCCGGCGCCGATGTTACGATGGTAATTCGTGGGGCTGAAATCAGCCAGTCGGTGAAGTATTGGATTCGGCCTGATCTGCTAAACCGTATCAAGGAGGGCCGCATCAAAGCCCTTTTCAACACCACCATTCAGCGCATCACGCCGGAGGCCGTAGAAGTACAGACCCCTACTGGCCTAGAGTTGCTGCCTGCTGCCTACGTGTACGCCCTCACCGGCTACCACCCCGACTTCACGTTTCTGGCGGCGCTGGGCATCACCTGCGAACTGGACGCCGCCCAGACACCTACCCACAACGCTGAAACCTTAGAGACCAACCGCCCCGGCGTGTACCTCGCGGGCACTGTGTGCGGCGGCCTGAACACCAGCCGCTGGTTTATTGAGAATGGCCGCTACCACGCCCAGGTTATTGCCGCCCGCCTGGCCGGTGAGCAAGTACCGGATCTGCCGGAGGTATTGCAGCCGGTGCAGTTGAGTAAATAGCCGTATGCACTTGGCCTAGCAGCAATAAAAAAGGCCCTCCCCGAAACCGGGGAGGGCCTTTTTCTGACCTCAAAAGTCGGTTAGGGCAGCAATACGCCCCGGTATTGGTTGGGGTCGACTAGCTGGAGTGAGGAGCCATACTTGGCATTAATCACCTTAATCATCTCGTTGGCAATAGCAGCGTAGCCACGAGGCGTAGGATGTACCCCATCAAGCGAGAACAGGTTGCCGGAAATAAACGCGGCTGTATTCCGTACGCCGTTGGTAGCAAAGCCATTGTTGCTCACCGAGGTGAAGAAAACGTTAGCGTCGAAGATGGCCAGATTCTTCGCCAAAGCCTGCGTACGTAGTGCGTTGTTGAAGGCAGTGGTGGCAGTATTTACCTGGCCCTGCTCTACATCGTCAAGCACAAAAGCGCTCGGGAATGGGTTCTGAGCCGTTACACCCAGGGCCTGCAGCGTATCAATGCCGTAAGCTGCCAGGAAGAGGGGGAAACCAGCCGCTGGCTGACCCGACTGCGCGTACACAAAGCGCCATGGGCGCCCTGTGGGCCGGCCAATGAGGCTTACGAAGGGTGCGCCGGTGAGGGTAAACAGCTGGCGTCCGCCCGAGGCATCCCGGATATCGGTCGTAGCAATTTGCTTACGGTTAGTCGAGTTAGCCAAGCCAGCCGCAGCGCCCGTCTGAATAACGAGGCCGGGTACATTATTCGCTACCAATGTAGCCTTCAAGCGGGGGCCAACTGTAGTGAAGAAAGGAATACCCGTCACGTCCGGAATAGTAGACACTACACCTTTCGCGCCATTAGCGGTCAGCACGTTAATAATGCGCTGAGATTTCAGCGTGAACGTATCGGTGCGGGTAATAGTAGACGTGGTAGAAGCGCCACCCGAAGTAGCGAAGCCCAGCACGTCGTTGTTGCCAAGCCATGTGGTGAAGAACGTAGCTGTAGCAGCTTCAGCTTTTACCCGTTGGAAATAACTTACGTCACTTCCATCAGGTGTAATGCGCTCAAAATACGGATTGAACGTAGCTGCATTCAGCGGAGTGGTCTGAATATTACCAAACTTGGCTGTTTGTATATCTGCCAACCGAATACCAGGTACCCCCAAATTATTAATTGGACCTGTAAACTTGGTATATGGCGCCGATGCAGGTGAAGATGGAATACGACCGGCATTACCTGGTACAAAAGTGGTAATTGGCGAGCCGGTAGCATCAAAACCTGTGAGGCGCAGGAAGCCTGAGCCATTCTGCTGGTTGGCCTGGTTAAAGAGGGGCTGCACAAACTCGCCGCCGCCAGCCTGCTGGAACTGCTGCGCCAGAATGCTGGGGTACGAGTTCTGCTGACCCTCCAGGTACAGGCCATTGTCCATGAACCCCGCCGTTAGGGAGTTACCTACTGCGATATAGCGAGTAAAGTCGGCCGAGCCTTTATCAACCTTCGGAGCATCAATATCAGGCTGGCAACCTCCGAGCAGTAGTGCTCCTGCCGCCAGAAACGGGGTAGTATTTTTGAGGAATTTAGTGTTCATGAGAACGGAGAGCTTACAGAATTAGAAAGTGTAATTCAGGCCTATACCGGGCACCACGGCAACGGTCTTGTAGGTACCGGCTACGCGGTCCGTAGTGCCATTGTTAATCAGGTCGTTCTGCGTTTCCGTGCGCTTCTTCAGGTTCACGTACTGCGCGCTCAGGTCAACTCCGAAATGTTCACCAAATTTGTATGAAGCGCCGATAGTAGCCGTCCGACGGTCAGCATCGGGGGTTTCGGGCGTCACGAAACCGTCACGCACGGGCGAGTTGTCGTAAGCAGCGCCGGCGCGCACCGTCAGGCCGCTGGTCAGCTGGTACTGGCCCCCAATACGGAAGGTTAGGGCATCTTCGTAGTAGCGCTTAGAGCTGGAAGAGGTAGCACCGTTCACGGGCGCATCAAACGTGAAGTTGAGGGTCTCGTAAGCACTCCACTCAGTCCAGTTCACGTCGAAGCCCAGGGTCAGCTTCTCATTCGGCATCACCCCAATACCCACGCTGGCCGTAGCTGGCAGCGGCAGCGTAGCCCCAAACTTGGTAGCCTGGAAGCTGGCAGCAGCGGTATTCGACAGACCGGAGAAGGTCACGTCGCCGTTCTCTACTGTAGCGTTGATCTTCGAGCGGTAGTTCAGGCCCACGCTTAGCTTCTCCGAAGGCTTATACATTACGCCCACGTTGTAGCCAAATTTGGTCTTAGACTTGCCGTCAAGCTCAATGTGGCCGTACCCGCCGGAGGAGTTCTGCGCCGGAATATCACGCTGCAGGTTTACAGCGCCGTAGGCCAGTATCATAAGGCCCGCTCCTACGCTTACCTGATCCGTAATAGCATAGCTAACGGTAGGCTGCACATAGATTGATTTCAGGTCGATATCGGTGAGGGCAAAGCGTCCTTCCCACCCATCAGCGTACTTCAGCTGTGAGCCGAAGGGAGTGTATACCGCAACCCCTGCCCGGAACTTCCCTTCTGCCGGCCCAAAGCCCGCGTAGAGGTTAAACGGAGTGGAAGTAGTGTTTTGCAACTCTCGTTGCGCCCCACCAGCTTCAGCCCGGAATGCCTGACGCGCAATGGTAGCATTTACGCCTACCTGCACCCCACGGTCCTTCACCATAGCCAAGGCACCAGGGTTGTAGAACATAGCTGCCTGGTCGAGGGAGAGCCCCACACCTACACCGCCCATGCCGTTATTTTTCTGTCCGGCCAGTGTAACCTGGTAGCCACCCGCCGAGGCCGCCGTACCCGTGAGTAGCGCACCACCCACGAGGAGTAGAGATTTTAAAGTCATAAAATGGAATGAGTGAGAATTTTGGGGTTATGGCATTAAATGTAGGCAGAAAAAACATTCTGCTTAGTAGGCAAGCCGAGTAAATATTTATGCGGTGCAGCAACTCTCCGCAACCCAATCGGGCGCGGGCTACCTGACTTAGAGATAAATCTAGCTGCCAATTATACAAAAAGCCGTACCAAGCCCTTGGGCCCCTGTTTTTTAACGCCCGATAAATCCCTTATCCACTAAGCCGTCAGACTCCGGCGCATCTTGACTTCTGCGCGTAGCGTACCTTACTGAGGGGCTTCTTCTCGGCGGCTGACCGGCGCATTATCAGCCAGTACCTCGCGGGTTTTCAGGTTGAGGCGCTGCCCTGCCACAAGCAGGTTTACGCGCAGATTTTGCACGCTTATGGGCTCTCCGCGTCCAATTTGGCCCAGGTTGCTGCCTTTCGTGTGGCAGCCATCTATCATCACCACCACCCCATCCCCAAAAACTTCTACTTCCTGCCCACCCCGGATAATTACCCCGGTTTCTTCCGATAGGCCCAGGCCCAGGCACATAGAGTGCGCGGTTAAGGCGTGAGCCAGCCGCCCAAACCGGCCGCGTTCAATAAAGTGCTGGTCAATCAGAAGGCGAGGTAATAGGCCCAGGCCTGCCTTGGTCTCAATGCCTCCCTTGCGCACGGCCCGCCACCCGTAACCTTCCACCAACATACTATCAGGGAGGGCCGCGGCGCCGGCGCTGGTACCGGCTACAATAAAGGTGGCATCCTGCTGATACCGCTCACGCAGCACCTGCAGAAACTCCGTGTTGTGCAGAAAATCGGTGATGCGCTCCTGGTCGCCGCCGCTGAAAAATACCAAGCCTGCCCGGCGTATGCGGCGCAGGGCCGCGGGGGCATCGGCGCGGTAGTGCTCATTAATGGGTAAGTGCCGGGCGTTGCGGCAGCCCAAGTCGCGCAGAGCTTTCTCGTAAGCACCAGCTGCGCGCGAGGCGTCCCGGGAGGCCACCGTGATAATCTCAACGGGAGTATCAGAGGATGGGAGCAGGTCGCAGAGCAGCGCCAGCATGGCATCATCATCGCCGCCCCCAAGGGCAACGAGCGTACCAAGCGGCAAGACGGACGAGTGGGGCATAAGAATAGCGCGGCATGAGCGGGTGCCAAAAGTACGCACCCAGCCGACTCCTCAACTGCCTTGGGCAAAGGAAGGTTACGCCCACCCCGGGGGCTACCGGTCATCGAACTCCTATGGGAGCCGTTGCTGTTGTATTCTACCTGGCCTAGAGCTCGGCTATTATCGTACACTGCCTCAGGCCCGGAGCCGGATTTATTCTACCCGGCATTCTCCTAATCCGCCCCGGAAAGGCTACTTTTGCGCGCCGGTTCGGCTCTTGTCACCAATTCCCTCTGCCTAGCGAGACACACCCCCTCTTTTTTACATGAATCAGCACCCGACTCTCGAACACATTACGTCCCTGATTCAGGAGGGCGAGTTTTTTAAGCTCAAAGAACTCCTCAAAAATTTCGAACCGGCTGAGTTGGTCGAGCTGATTGAGGAGGAGGAGGAACGGGAGCAGCTGATTATTTTTCGGTTACTGCCGCTGAGCCTGGCCACTCAGGTATTCGAATACCTTGACCTCGACATCCAGAAGCACTTTCTGGCTAATCTCTCGCAGGATAAGATCTCGGACATTCTGAATGAGATGTCGCCCGACGACCGGACGGCGCTGTTGGAGTTCCTGCCCGATGATTTTGTAAAGGAGCTGATTCAGACCCTTTCTGAGCCAGAACGGCGCGTAACGCTGGAGTTGCTGGGCTACCCGGAGTACTCAGTCGGCCGCCTGATGACCCCCGACTACATTGCCATTCGGGAGAACTGGACGGTGCAGCAGGTGCTCGACTACATCCGGCGCCACGGGGGCCAGTCGGAAACGCTGAGCGTGCTTTACGTGACCGATGAGCGCGGCATTCTGATTGACGACATCGGAATTCGGGAGATTTTGCTGGCTGATCCGCAGAAGCGGGTGCGGGAGCTTATGGACAACCGCTACGTGTTTCTGAAGGCCATGCAGGACCAGGAGGAGGCTATTGAGGTCTTCCGTCGCAACGACCGGGTGGCCCTGCCCGTGGTGAATGACGAAGGCGTGCTGTTCGGCATCGTAACGATTGATGATATCCTCGATATCCGGGAAGAGGAAGACACCGAGGACATTCAGAAACTGGGTGGTTCAGAAGCGCTGGATGAGCCGTACCTAGATACGCCCATCTGGAAAATGGTGAAAAAACGGGCCGGCTGGCTCGTTATTCTGCTCCTGGGCGAGATGCTGACCACCTCGGCCATGCATCACTTTGAAGACGACCTGCAGAAGGCTGCCGTGTTGGGCCTGTTCATCCCGCTTATTATTTCAGCGGGCGGCAACGCGGGCTCCCAGGCCACTTCGCTCATCATCCGGGCCATGAGCCTAGGCGAGTTTACGCTCAGCGACTGGTGGATAGTCATGCGCCGGGAGATACTATCGGGTTTGGCGCTGGGAGGTATCCTGGGCGTGGTGGGCGCATTGCGCATTGTGCTGTGGGCCAACTTTATTGACCCTGGCTACTTCGGCCCCTACTGGCAGCTAATAGCGGTTACGGTTGGTTTCTCGCTGCTGGGCATTGTATTGTGGGGCGCCTTATCGGGCGCTATGCTCCCCATGCTGCTGCGGAAACTGGGCCTCGACCCGGCTACTTCGTCGGCTCCGTTTGTAGCAACCCTCGTTGACGTTACCGGCCTGATTATCTATTTCTCGGTGGCCACTTCCGTTCTGAGCGGTACCCTGCTGTAATACCCGTTACCATCAGGCGCATGGCAAACTGTTTTGGCCATTAGACCAAACAAGCGGAGGGCGTCTGCTTTCAGGATGCGCCATCATGGGTCACTTACACTTACTACCCAGGTGGGAGGCAACACTGTAAACCAGCTTACTGCCTACTTTATTGGAGTGCCGGCCTGATGTAGGCCGGCACTTTTTTGCTTGCTGACAATACACCGATAGCTTCGCTGCTGAGCGCCCTCTTCCTGCATATTATCGTCGGCACTAGAGCCGCCATATAGTACTGGCCACTAAGCACCTATCTATAAATATTTTCATGATACCTTTCAAAGTCCGCTCGCCGTGGGCCAGGGTAACGCTGTAACTCAATCCAAACTTCAACGTGGCTTTGCACCTATGCACCGCCCAGTTTTATCCCTTCACCAGTCATCAGCTAGTGGGCTTTGCTGGTCCGAAGGGCTTAACACGGAGCCTGGTTGCCTCATTCTAACTCGGCAAATGTGGCTTTTACCTTTTAAAGCTAACTCTCGATTTCAATGCGTATTGCCCATCTGATTACCGCTCATGCCAATCCCTCTCAGCTCCAGCGATTAATCGAGAGCCTTCAACATCCTGACGCTGATTTTTACCTCTGTATTGATGGTAAAGTAAGTCTTGAGCAATTTTTGCCGCTCACACGTTTGCCTCGTGTCACCTTGATCAGCCAGCGTATTCCTATTCATTGGGGAACGTATAGCATTGTGCAATCAACGTTGTTAGGGGTGCGCGAGATCCTCTTAACCCGGCAGCCTTATGACTACATTAATTTATTAAGTGGCAGTGATTACCCTCTAAAACCAACGGCTTCTATCCATGAGTATCTAGCAGCTCACCCCCGCACTGCGTTCATAAATCACCGTGCAATCTACACGCACTGGCCGGCTGCAGTGTACCGAATAGACCATTATGACTTAGGACATTACGCCATTCCATACAGAGAAACTTTTCAAGCCTTAATCAACCGAGCTCTGCCCAAGCGAACGTTGCCCAATAAGCTCGAGCCCTACGGTGGATCGGCATGGTTTACTATCCCACCTTTTTGTGCTCAGTATGTGCTGGAATACTTGGATAAACACCCAAGCGTACATCGTTTTTTTAAGTTTACGTGGGGCGCAGATGAGGTATTATTTCAGACGATTTTAGCTAACTCTCCTTTTCGAGAGTCAATGAATACTTCCGACCTACGTTACATTGATTGGTCAGAAGATGGTCCTAGCCCCAAGGTGTTGACTCTGGATGATGCCTTAGCGCTACAAACAACCGAGGCATTCTGGGCTCGCAAATTCCTGCCGGGCACTCCGGTGCTGGATTATCTAGATGAACTGCGCCAAGGAAAGTGACAAGTACAGCCTAAAAATCAACCCGGCCGCGGCTGGCTTTTTTGTCGCCGTGCTTTTTCTTGGATTCCAGCCGCTGGCGCACGGCACCTTTACTGGGCTTAGTGGCTTTGCGGGCTTTGGGTTTGTGCAGGGCTTTGCGCAGCGTGTCATGAAACTTCTGTAGGGCAATTTCCTTGTTGCGCAGTTGGCTGCGGTCTTCCTGGGCCGCAATTAGCAGCTCGCCTTCCGTGGTCAGCTTAGAGACCAGCTTTTGGAGCAGCACTTCCTTCTGCTCTTCGCTCAGCAGTTGCGAGGCCGGAATGTGAAAGCGTAGCTCTACCCGCGACTCTACTTTGTTCACGTTCTGGCCACCGGGGCCACTGCTGCGGCTGGTTTGAAAGTGTAGTTCCGGCAGAAAGGCATCAATGGGAGGAAGCATGAAACAGATTGCTACTTAACGTGGTTGGTGGTGCGCTGTGCGTGAGTTAGGCCCGTTCAGCATGCGAAATTCAGCATTTTCCAGAGGAGGCTGCCCAGTAGGCCAGTGCGCACCGTCCAAACCAGCGTCCGGATCCAGTTGGTGCGTACCAGGCCATCAATGGCCACGTAGTCGTAGCCTTGGGCGAGGCGGTTGTGAAAGGGCACTGAAATGAAGAAGGTGGCGGCCCAAATGAGTACCACCAAGCCCAACGCCCACCACACGCTCTGGCCTAGCGCCCGCCCCTGCCACGCCAGCCAGATAGCCAGCCCCAGCTCCAGCACCATGGGAGCTAGCACCACCCAGCTGATGCGGTTGGAATGCTGCTGATGAAACGCCGGAAACGTATCGCGGGCGGCTTGCGCAAAGCCCGGATACTGCACGAGCTGCACCGTCCAGATTACGCCGGTAAGATAGGTGGCCAGGGCAAAGTTGAGGAGTAACAGAAGCTTGAGCGGCATACAGGGTAAGGAGTTTTCAGGCTGAGCATTCAGGGCAGCAGGGCAGAGAGGAAGCGTTAGATATAACTTCTGGGCCACGCCGCTTCCTCTTTCTGGCGCTGCGCAGAATAAGAGTTCTGGACTGGCCTAGAGTAAGCAGCCCCAGCCCGGCAGTCTGCGTCCATAGGCCTACGCGAAATAGCCGGTTCCTGCTACATTCGTCGCACACATTTTGTCCTGTTTCTTTTATGCCTCTCCCTTCTTCTCTGCGGCCCTGGCTGCTGGCCGCGCCGATGCTCGGCCTGGTGTTCACGGCCTGCCAGCCCGGCGGCAAATCCGGTGCTGATCAGCCCGACTTACTCCAGGCTAACCTCGACACCACCGTGCGCCCCGGCGACGACTTCTTCACCTACGCCAATGGCGCCTGGCTGAAAACCCACCCCATCCCGGCTTCTGAAAGCTCCTGGGGTATTGGCAAGGAAGTGCAGAATGAGGTGTATGCCCGTTTGCGGGCCCTGAATGAGGAAGCTGCCAAAGCCAACGCCAAGGAGGGCTCAAACCAGCAGAAGATTGGAGACTTCTGGGCTTCCGGGCTCGACTCCGTTACCATCAACAAGCAGGGCATCACGCCGCTGCAGCCAGAGCTAGACCGCATTGCCGCTATCAAGTCGGTGGCCGATGTGCAGGCGGTAATTGCGCGCCATAAGATGCTGGGGGTAAACTCACTGATTGGCGGCTATGTAGGCCAAGACGCCAAGAACAGCGAGAAAATGGTCATGCACCTGTACCAGGCCGGCCTGGGCCTGCCTAACCGTGACTATTACTTCAACAAAGACACCCGCACCAGCAATATTCGCAAAGAGTACGTGCGCCACGTGGCGCGCATGCTGCAGCTACTAGGCCAGGACTCCGTGACGGCTCAGCGCCACAGCACCCAGATTATGCAGCTGGAAACGGCGCTGGCAGGCTCCTCGCGTAAGCTGGAGGCCCTCCGCGACCCATACGCCAACTACAACAAAATGGCTGTTGCGGGCCTCGACAAGCTCACGCCCGGCCTCAGTTGGAAACCCTGGCTGGCCCAGATGGAGCTCAGCAAAGCAGATACCGTAATTGTAGGCCAGCCCGAGTTCTACCAGAAAGCCGGACAGCTGCTGAAAACTACGCCTCTTGAGCAGTGGCAGGCGTACCTGCAGTGGCACTTAGTGAATAGCTTCGCCGGGCAGCTTAGCCGCCCCATCGATGATGAGCACTTCCGCTTTTACGGCACTATTCTGCAGGGCCAGAAAGAGCAGCGCCCCCGCTGGAAGCGCGTGCTGGATGAAGAAGAAGGCAGCATGGGCGAAATCCTGGGCCAGCTTTTCGTGAAAGAATACTTCACGCCTGAAACCAAGGAGCGCTACGCCGAGCTGACCAAAAACGTAGTAGCTGCCTTCCGCGAACATATTCAGGCCCTGGACTGGATGAGCGACTCCACCAAGCAAAAGGCGCTGGTGAAGCTGACCAAGATTACCCCCAAAGTAGGCTACCCCGACAAGTGGCGGGACTACTCTTCCCTGAAAATCACTCGCGACTCTTACCTGGCTAACGTAATGCGGGCCAATGAGTGGCAGTACCGCTACAACATCAATAAGCTGGGCAAACCCGTTGACCGCACTGAGTGGGAGATGACTCCCCAGACCTACAACGCTTACTACAACCCCAGCAACAACGAGATTGTGCTGCCGGCCGCCATATTCTCGGTACCTGGCCTAGCCGACAAAGACGCCGACGACGCCATCATCTACGGCTACGCGGGCGCCAGCACCATTGGCCACGAGCTTACTCACGGCTTCGATGACGAGGGCAGCCAGTTTGATGAAAAGGGCAACCTGCGCAACTGGTGGAGCAAGAAGGACCGGGCTGCCTTCCAGAAGCGCGTAAACGGCATTGTGCGCCAGTTTAACGGGTATACGGTACTTGACTCGCTGCACATCAACGGCAAAGCCACCGCCGGCGAGAACATTGCCGACCTAGGCGGCATCGTCATTGCCTTTGATGCTTTCAAGAAGACCGACCAGTACAAGAAGGGCGAGAAAATTGGTGGCCTCACGCCTACCCAGCGCTACTTCCTGGGCTATGCCTTGGGCTGGCAGAATCATCAGCGCGACGAAGTGCTAGCTCAGCGCATTCTCACTGATGTGCACTCGCCGGCGCAGTATCGCGTAAATGGCCCCTTTGCTGATGTGCCCGCCTTCTACGAGGCCTTCAACGTGCAGCCCGGCCAGAAGCTTTACCTGCCCGACTCGGCGCGGGTAAAGATCTGGTAAGCTGACCTGACAATTTTAAAAAAGCCTTCTCACTCACCTGAGAAGGCTTTTTTATTCTCCTCAACAACAAAGTACAGCCGCCATCAGGCCGCTGTTAGAAGGCACCAGAAAGCAGGTGGCCTAGGCCACTTACCTAGCCCAAAACTGACGGGGCTTCTGAGCTATATAGATCTATCAAATTTCTTTTGCCTGCCAAGGCAACGGTTATGATGCCAGCTTCATCTATCCTCCTGAAAATCATCTTCTATCATCTTTTCCCTGCTGCCCATGAAAACGCTTCGTATCCTCGTGCCTGCGCTGCTGCTTGTGTTGTTTGTGCTGCCCGGCTTCCGGTCGCGGCTGGCAGACACGCGCGAAACCCGCCAGGTAGGCGCATTTACTTCGCTAGTCTTAGCGGGCTCTCCTACCGTTATTCTGCGCCAGGGTAGCCCCCAGAAGGTAGAAGTGGAAGGCGACGCCGAAGACTTAAGCCACCTCGAAACAGCCGTGACCAATGACGGGCGCCTGCGCATCGGGTCCAAACGCACCAGCGGCAACTCATCATACCGCAACCGGGGCTCCATCAAGGTATACGTGACCATGCCCACCATCAAAGGGCTTATTGTAAGCGGCTCCGGTAACATTAGAGCCACTGAGGCAGTGAAGGCCGACAACCTCAACCTGACCGTGAGCGGCTCGGGCGGTATTGAGTTGGTAAGCCTGACGGCCGATAAAATCAACACGGCCGTTTCGGGCTCGGGCAATATTGACATTGCGGGCGTGGCTCCTACCCAAGACATTAGTGTGAGCGGCTCGGGCAATGTGAAAGCCAGCAAACTACGGAGCGAGGTCTGCCACGTTGCCATCAGCGGCTCGGGCAACTGCCGCCTTATGGCTACTAAGGGCCTAGATGCCAGCATTGTGGGTTCCGGCGACGTATACGTGATGGGCAGCCCTAAAATCAGCAGCTCCGTTATTGGCAGCGGCCGCATTCACCGCGAGTAAACCCACGGGGCTCACCCCCAACTAAGCCTGCCCAGTCTGATAGCACAGTAAAACCCACAACGCCCCGGCTGCCTAACAGTTGGGGCGTTGTGGGTTAAACATAACCGTATTATTCGCGGGGCAGGGCATGCAACAAGTGGCCTAGAAGTCAAACAACCCGCGGCGGGTGTTTGACTTGCTTTTGGTCTTCTCTTTCGACTTTGGCTTGTTTTTGTCGTTGCCAAAAATGCGGTTTATCAAGCTCGTATTCTTTTCCTTCACCAAAATGTAGCGCACCGAAAAGGCCGTGGGAAAACGGGCCCAATCATCGGAGCCAAACTCCACGCTCGGTTTAAAGTCCACGGAGAGTACGATAGGCGACAGAGCTATTTTGTATTCTGCTCCAACCAGCACATCGGCACCGCCAAAGGCGCCGGTGTCTTTGTGGTTGCCCACGTGGCCGCCGGCCCCAAAATAGTAGTTAAGGCTGGGGCCTAATATGCCAAAGTGCCGCTCCGCCAGTACTGTGGCTGAGACCTCCCGGGAGGAAACCAGACCGAGGCCCTCCAGCGTAGTTTTTTCAAAAATTTTCTGCTGAACAGTGAGCCCATATTGGCCACCTCCCACCCGAATACCAGCTGCCGTACGGTACTTCTGCGCCTGTGCCGCAGTGGTGACCAGTAGGCCCGTGCTTGCTGCTAGTACCGTGTGGCGTAGTGCCTTCCAAAACATCATAATCTTATAAGAGTCGTGGCCCAACTTGGCCTACCGCAGTCCGTTCAACGAAGATGCGGCGTGCAAAGTACGGGCCATCTGCTGAAAAGGCCATGCAAGTTGGAACTAGCGGCGTACCTTGCTTCGTATTTGCTTTGCCCTCATTCCCCCCACTACCGCGTGTACATTCATCAGGTGGCGGCTTACTTGCCCGCCGAAATCATCAATAACGAGCACTTTACCCGCCTCAACGGGTTGTCAAACGAGTGGATCACCGAGCGCACTGGCATTCGGGCACGTCGGAAAGCTGCCGCCGGAGAAAATACCAACACCATGGCCCTGGAGGCCACCCGCCGCGTACTGGCCGCGGCCCCTGCTTTTGCCGCCGCTGAAGTAGACTTGATTGTAGGTGCCACCTACACCCCCCACGATACTATCTACACGCTGGCCCACGCTGTGCAGCGGGAGCTGGATATTTCTGACATACCCGTAGTCAGCATTTCATCGGCCTGCTCGTCGTTGCTGAATGCTATTGAAATTGTAGAAGGCTACTTTGCGCTGGGCAAGGCTCGCCGCGCCCTGGTGGTAGTGAGTGAGCATAACACCGCTTACAACAATGAACTCGATACGATGGCCGGCCACCTCTGGGGCGACGGTGCTGCGGCCCTCTTACTTACCCCTGAGCGCCTAGCCCCCACTGACCTGGATGTGCGGACCGTAATAACTGGTGGCGCTGGCAACATTGGCAAAGCCGATGTATCGGTGACGCTGAAACCGGTAGAGAAAGGTATTGTAATGCCCTTCGGGAAGGATGTATTCATCAATGCTTGCCAGTACATGACGCGCGTAACGCAGCAGGTGCTGGAGCGCAATCAGCTCAGCGTTGATGACGTCCGCTACCTGATTCCACACCAGGCGAATCTGCGCATTACCAAGAACGTGCTGCAACAGCTAGGCCTCCCCGAAGACCGGGCAGTGTCTAACATTGAGGAGCTTGGCAATACGGGCTGCGCCGGCGCTGCCATTGCCCTCGCCGACACCTGGCCTAGCCTGCAGGAAGGCGAGTACATTGTCATCACGGTGTTTGGCGGAGGCTACTCTTATGGAGCCATGCTGCTGAAGCGCTAGCCCCCAAGCAAGCTAAAAAGAACAGCGCCTGAGCGCCCGCCTGCTTTTGGCGGGTGCTCAGGCGCTGTTCTGCTAAACGTGGTGCCCGTATTAACTATTCAAACACCCTAGGCCAGTTGCTGTAGGCCTAGGCTCTGCAGCCAGGTGCCTCCCATTGCTTTAAGGCAGGAACAGCAGTTTAGACTTGCCTTTTGGTCCGTTTGAGTCCGTCCAGCGGACCACATAAATCCCAGCTCGCAAGGAGGGCAACGTTACGGGCAGAATATTAAGCCCGGGCTGGTAGTTAAGTACTTTACCGCCCAAATAGCGGCCAGTAGCATCGTAATAGCGCAGCGTTAAAGAACCGGAGGTGGCACCCGCCTGATACTGAATCTGCACCAGGGTGCCGGCTCCTTCTACTGGGTTAGGGTAAAACTCCAGCCCTTTCACCGTGCTGGCATTGTCGGTGGCGGCCAGCGGCGCTACCGGGTCAAGAGAGTTATCAGGGCGGCGCACTCGTA